>CAZLQB010000068.1:0-6141 GCA_964561585.1 uncultured Pseudomonadota bacterium | reverse complement strand
ATTTGGTTAAAAACAAGGTAATCGAAGGTATTACAAATATTCGTGATGAATCTGCGCGTCGTGGTATTCGTGTTGTTATTGAGTTGCGCCGTGGTGAAGAGCCTCAGGTGATTCTCAATCAATTATACAAGCACACCCAATTGCAGTCATCAATGTCGATTATTCTCTTGGCCCTCAATCAGAACCGTCCAATTGTATTCACCCTGCGTGAAATGTTGGAACACTTCTTATTGCATCGCCGAGAAGTAATCACCAAACGTTCAGAGTTTGATTTGGCTCGCAACATGGCTCGAGCCCACATATTAGATGGCCTGATTGTTGCGTTATCGCATATCGATAATGTTATCAGCCTTATTAAGAGCGCTCAGACGCCTGAAGAAGCCGGGATTTTATTACACAAGAATCTGAATCTTACGTTTGAGCAAGCTAAAGCCATTCTTGAGATGCGCTTGCAACGGCTGACTGGCCTCGAACGTGAAAAAATTGATCAAGAAATTGAAGAGCTCAAAAAAGTTATCGCAAAGCTTGAGCATATTTTAAATGATGAAACCCAACTGAAAAGCGAAATTATCAAAGAGCTTGATTACGTTAAATCAACCTATGCCAATCCTCGCAAAACACAGATAGTTGGTGCTATTGAAGGCATGTGCGATGCCGACTTTATTCCTGATGAAGATGTTGTGGTGACGTTGACACGTCGCGGATATATCAAACGCGTAACGCTTGACACGTATTCGGTTCAACATCGCGGAGGAAAAGGAAAGAAGGGCACGGCAGACTTAGAAGAATATGATGATGTTGTGCAGGATTTGTTTGTTGCACGAACACACGATGAACTTTTATTCTTTACCAATCAAGGGCGCATATTTAGCTTAATGGTCTATCAAATACCTGAAGGAACGCGAACATCAAAGGGTCGTGCAATTGTTAATCTATTGCAATTGACCGCTGGTGAACACGTCGTTAAGTTGCTTTGTACGCGCAGCATGGAAAATAAATTTTTAGTGATGGTTACCAAGAATGGTACAATCAAAAAAACCGAAGGTTTAGCTTTTGCAAAAATACGAAGCACCGGTATTCGCGCAATCAATTTGAATGAGGGTGATGAACTTGCCTTCTGTGGCATTAGTTCTGGAGCCGATACCATTGTTTTGGCGACCTGCAAGGGTCAAGGTATTCGCTTCAAAGAAGATGAAGTTCGTGCCATGGGCCGTCAGGCTGCAGGCGTTCGCGGCGTTTCATTGCGCAAGGGCGACTTTGTGGTTGGTATGGAAGTTATTGCCGATTCTGGTGATGTTTTATTTGCAACATCTTCCGGCTTTGGTAAACGCGTTAAGATTATTGACTTCAGAATTGCCCATCGTGGCGGTGTTGGTGTGCGTACCATCCCAACAAACGAACGCAATGGCATGGTAATTGGCCTTGTCCAAGTTACTGATCAATCTGAGGTCTTGTTGATCGATGCTAATGGCAAAATAATTCGTCTTTCTCCGCGTGAAATCCGTATTATGGGACGACAAGCCAAAGGCGTTCGCTTGGTACGAGTTGATAAAGGACAGGTTTTGTCATCGATGGTTGCCTTTGAAAGCACCGATGAAGACGAGCAAGAGTCTAATGATCAAAATGCTGGCGGCGAGGCGATGCAGCAGTCGCAGGTTCTTTTAGAGCCTGAGTTTATGGAAGGCGATGAAGGGTTGGTTGACGAAGCGCAACCAGTAGATGAAGAGCAGCAGCAATAAGTTTTTTGGGGTGGGGTTTTAGGTTTACGGGGATATTTATGAGTGTTCAAAATAAGAACATGCTCTTGCATTTGTCTTTAATTCATGGCGTTGGTCCGACAACGATTATTAATAAGATTATTAAAGGCTTATTTTTTCAACGATTTCCTGATCTTTTGCAATCAGGGCTTATGGAGATGATCGATGCTCAAGCGAGTATTGATCTTGATTCGCTCTATTCATTTTCGGTTGGCGACTTTGTTAAAAAGTGTGGTTTGACCGAGCGAATGGCTAATGAGGTAGTTCTTGGGTTGGCAAATACAAGCTTGCTTCACAACGAGTTAGACCTTATTGAACGCCATAATGTTACCGTCGTTACGTTATTTGAACATTCGTATCCAGAAATATTAAAACAAATTACAGCGCCTCCTATTGTATTGTATTGCAAGGGCACGCCATTATCGGCTATTGCCAAAAGATTTTCTATCGTTGGGTCTCGTAAGGCTGATGCTTATGCTGACCAGATTGTGCATACAATAACTCCTGCATTGATTGCCAATGGTTGGCATATTGTTAGTGGTGGGGCCGAGGGTGTTGATACCATGGCGCACCGCGCAACTGTTGACGCAGGGGGCCGAACGCTGGTTGTTATGGGGTCTGGTTTTTTACACCCATATCCACATAGCAATAAAGAATTTTTTAAAGAAATCGAACAAAAAGGTGGTACGCTGATATCGCCATTTTCGTTAAATACAGCACCCGATAAGGGTACCTTTCCCGCACGAAATCGTGTTATTGCGGGATTAAGCCAGGGATGTTTGGTTGTTCGTGCAGCCGAGCGAAGCGGTGCTCTTATCACCGCGCAATTTGCGCTTGACCAAGGGCGCTTGGTATTTGCTGTTCCCGGCTCAATTTATGATGATTTGAGTGCTGGTTGCCATGAGCTTATTAAGCAGGGTGCAAAACTGGTTAATACGGCAAATGATATTCTTGAAGATTTCAACGAGGTCGTTGCATCGATTAGTTTTAGACCGGCTGTCGTTGTGCAGCATGAACGCCAAACGGCCGTTGCCGATGCTTTGACTATGAGTGCCGATTCTGATGACTTTCTTTTGCACTTTTTAAGTACTTCGTGCACCATTGATGAGCTCAATGACAAAACAGGCTTATCGCTGAGTGACTTGCATGATAAATTGTTTATGTTGCAACTTAATGGTAAGGTACAGCAAAATTTTGCCGGTCAATGGGTTCGCGTTTAGGGATTAATTATGAAAGATATTTTATACCTTGGTTCTCAATCGGCTTCACGCCAAAAATTACTCAACGATGTCGATATTCCGTTTGTTGTTGTTCCGCATACCAGTGACGAGCAAGTAGTTAGAGGGCAAATGTCCTTTGAACAATATGTTACGGCCATTGCTCAAGAAAAAATGGCTGTTTTATCGTTACCTCAACCATCAACTATCAATAAAAAATATATATATGTGTTGACCGCTGATACCTTGGTTCACATTGCTTCATCTAGTGTTATTCTCGGCAAACCAAAAGATCGCGACGATGCCAAAAATATGATGCGTCAAATGCGCAATGAGGAAATAGAAGTTATTTCCGGATGTTGTTTGCGCCGATATATTCTGCTTAACGGTGAGTGGGTGGTTGACCAAGAATCGGTGTGGGCAACGGGGGCGTTGGTAGAATTTTGCGTTGAAGAAGAATTTTTAGATGCTTTTTATGAAAAAGAGCCGATTGCACTTGTTGCTGCCGGAGCGACCGTTATCGACGGGTACGGACAAATGTTCTTTAAGCGCATCAATGGTTCACATTCAGCGGTAATCGGGTTGCCGCTTTTTGAGTTACATCGAGAACTAAAAAAAATCGGATTTGTTTTTAATTAAGCGGTTCTTTTTTGTTGGGCTTCCAGTTTTTTAGGATGCGCTCAAAAAGAAGGTTATTGATTTGCTCAGGTTGTTGTTCAATATCTGAATGATTTTTACTTATTTTTTTCTTGGTTTGTTGCATGCTTAACCACAATGTCTTAACGTCCATCTTTTCAAAATCAATCTTTTTAATGAGCGGGAGAATTGCGTTATTTGCCGCCTCATCAACCGTCATCTCGCTTAAATTGGTAAGTAATGCGTGTTCAAAAAATAAAAGATACTCAAGAATACTGTTGTAAAATTGATCGGTTAACTTAGCATAATCATCAGGCGAAATTTTTTCGATCTCTTGCATAAAGCCATTTTCTAGGGCATGTTTAACCAGATTGTTTAGTTGTGCTTTTTCGTGTTTCAAAAGCCAATTAAGAAGGAGAATGAGTTCAAAAGAGAGCGAGACGTTTGCGTTCATAACAAGCCTTTGATTATATCCCATGCAAAAAGAAAAAACGCACACAAGCGCGTCTCTTTCCATATGTTTATTATACGTTATATTGCGCAAAAAGTAACGGTTTTTGCGTAAAACAAAAGGACGATCGCTATAATAAGGGGAGTGAGTCGTGAAAATGGTGATGAAGGGAATAATAGGAGTGGCTGTGTTATCTGTTTTACCGTTCGGTGGGCTTAATGCAGAAAGTCGTGTGATGGGTCAGGTCTTTAGTCGGTGGATTGATAAGAGTGATCCACACTTTCAATATGTTTTCCGTGATGTTAATGTACAATCCATGGCCCAGGAAATTGATGCTGGGTGGCAGAAACTATTCAATGAGCGTTATTTTAACCCCAAAGCCAAGAAAAATACATTTAGCAACTTTTTTGTTGCGGCGGGAATTCGGCCATCGCCAACAGAAAAAATTGAGAACGGCGGTGTTTTTTCCGTTTCGGCCAAACAGGAACTAACAACCATTTTTGGGCTATTACAAAATGATATACCTGGTTTTATAGCCTATCTTAAAAAGAGTGGGCTTGAGGATGCGGAGCTTAATAAAAAAGAGGCGGCGGCCAATTTTAATGCTGTTATTGACCATCATAAATCGATGATGTCAGCACTTTTTGCCTCATCCGATTGTGTTGTTGAAAATGAATATCTCTTTTCGGTTGCGAACCATTTTTTTGAGTACTGTTTTTCGTCGCCAACCTGGAGCGCTTTTAATAATATTCTAAAAACACCAATGGATTATCCAATCGCTCGGCTTTTGTATTCAACTATGTGGTACAATTTGGCCGGAAACGGATGGAAAGATTGGCATGAAACAACCTTGAAGGTTTTGCAAAACAAGTGCCGGAAGCCGGGGCAATATGTTACGTATATTGCTGGCGGGTCCGATATTTACCAGCTCCTTAACCATGACATTTATACCATTAAGGTAATTGATCCTATGTTGCCATCACAACCCAAATATTATTCTGAAGGTTGGGATTGGCTTGTGCGTGGTGTGGGGATTGATGGTGGGATTAATGATGAATTGACGATTACAACCAATGGCAAACAGTTATTGCTTAAGCGCGTGAGCTACCAAGAAACCGGATCATTCAAGGCAAATCTTTCCACAAAAGAGGCAAAAGACATTCCGCAAAGCGTAACGGTTTGGGATGTTTGTGACCAGATATCGGGGGAAAAGCTTGGAGAAATTACCTTTGATCGGCGATTTTGCAATCAAGCAGATTTTACGACAAAATTGGGACAAAATTTATTGATATCATTTAACGAGTTGTTTTTTATAACAACGCAGGAAGAAGATAGCTGGGGTATTAATCCGCGGCAATTTCCAAAAGATTTTACCTTGTTTGTAAAACAGTTGCGTCGGCCGGTGAGTAAGGATATAGCGTGTCATTTACGTCAGGCCGAGAATTCTTCTTTGAGCTTTATAAAGCTAGGGTCATGTATTAATTAAAAGGAATAAGGAGCGCTTCATGCAAATTCGTGGTTGTTTATTGGCTTTATTGTTGGGCGGTTTTTCGTTACTTAACGGGACTGAAAAAACAGAACAACAGGTTTTTGAAAAATGGTTGGAATGGCAAAAGTGTTATGGGCACCCGGCATTAGATTCGGTTACACAAAATCAATCTGATGGTTATTGGAATATTTTTAAGAAACGATGCTCTGTTGTTTGCCCAAAAATTAAAGATAGGGTTCCCTTTTTATCCTGGTTAACGCATGGAAAGGCGACTCAAAAAGGCATTAATATCCCAAGCGCTTTTGATAAGCAGGCAAAACAAAATTTTTCGTTGCTCTTTAATGCGGTCGAAAATGACATGGAAGGCTTTTTGAAGCTATTAAAGCAGCATGGTTTTTATAACGAAAAAATAAACAAGCAGGAAAAAGCGGTTCATTTTCAGCAGGTGATTGATAAGAATGTTGCCTTCACGAAGTTGTTATTTGCTCGTGCCGATGAATATAGGCGCGATGAATATTTATTTTCATTTGCTAACCATTTATTTGAGTTTTGTTTTTCGCCAAAAACATGGCCAAAATTTGAACAGATGCT
>CAZLQB010000067.1:0-6171 GCA_964561585.1 uncultured Pseudomonadota bacterium | reverse complement strand
AGGCCCCCGCAACTTCATGAACCGCACTTCCAAGTGTGGTACCTTTAAAAAGTCCTGGATTTTCCTCAACAACCTTTAAAGCATCTGTTGCCACCTTTGCACCAAGGGTAGTCCCAACCAACCCAACTTCATACATCCCATTAACAACGGTCGACATTGGTGAGCTCAGCTGTATTGCTCGCCCGCTCCCACCAAGGGCAATGGCTGCTTGCGTCTCAGCTTTTAGAACTGTCGTTAATATGCGAACACCTTCAACAAAATCGGGTAATTGTTTTAGCGTATTTATTGAACCGGCCGCCGCAGCAACAGCACCACCGGGAATTACCGGGGTAGATAACGAAAGTAAGGAATGTACCAAAAATTCGGTGGCTTTTTCAATCCGTTGCTCTGGTGGCAGCACATTAAACCGTTCAAGCGTCATGTCGGTAACTGCACGCGCACGTTCAGCCAAATAGTCTGGATTGTTGAGCGCCATAAGACCTAATTTATTAAGAAATTGACCTGTGGTATGAAGCGTATCAAGCGCCTCATGCAAAGCCCTTTCTGGATTTTCAATGGTACGCGAAAAGAATCGCCATTGTTCATCGGTAAAATGGTCAAGTCCATGGGCAGAGCCTTTTGCAAGCGCAACACAACCCCGTCCCATTTTACTGCCAAGGTTAAGTATCTTTTGAGCCGCTTCTGCAAATACAGCAGCCTGTTGATTTTGCCCACCTTGAGAACAAATAGTCGCAAGATCATTAAGCGTGGTAACTGTTGAGCTCATGGTATTGGCTAAACTTGCATTAATTGGTGCGTAAAGTTCTTTGAATTCTTGAGTTGCCTTATTATTGAAAACTATCGTTTGCGTTAAGTCTCCAGACCCACCATATATTCCTCCAGACAACCCGTCACCACTTGTTCGCGCTCGTTTTCCAGATTGTTTTTCTAACGAGTCATTTTCTTCGCGAGCACGCTTTCGGTTCTCCGAAGCATGCGGTTTTGATTTGTCTGCTGATTGAATGGTCAAATCAGCTTGAACAGATTCTTCTACATCCATCAGCCCATCTCTCTGTGTCACATCGCCAGGAACTATGAATAGTGGCTGTTGTTGCACTGTATTGGTAGATAAGGACATATCAACGCCTGGCTCCCAGTGCCCCAATAAAGCCTGTCCTTCTTGCGATAATCCAGCCCTCCACTTGGCAAGTGAATGGTTAGATTCATCACGTTCAGACTTTCCACTCAAATGATTAACGATAACTTCCGCAACCCTTGGAATTGTTTGATCTATAAACCCTGAAACTATCTTAGAAGCCGCTTTTTGAACAAAGCCTGGCTTTGCTACTGATAATTTTTTTACAAATAAGCTGTCTAAAACCGATTCTCCATGACCACTTTTCGCAGCCATTCTATCAGGTGTATCTTTTTCTTTTTTTGCTTCTATTTTAACTTTTGCACGAGTATTTTTGACTGTAGGTGCTTTTTGTTGAACGATGCTTGCGTTTGCGTTGCTTTTATCTTTAGCCTGAACACCTTTTTTTTCGTTTTTTTGCGTTAACCCGCGATTTCGCTTCAAACCACTTTGTCGTTTAGCACGACTTTGCGCTATTGCTGACTTAATACGTTTATCGCGCAATTCTGTTGAAGATGCCTGTTGAAGTTTCTTCGCCGCTTTTTCTGCCGCTTGTTTTTCGGCAATTTGTTTGAACCGCTCTTGGCGAGCTTTTTCTTGAAGCAATAATCGTTGCTCTCGATCTTTTTTTTCTTGTTCTCTTTTAGCTTTAATAGCATCTGCCTTAGCAAGGTCATCAGCTTTTTTTTGTATTTCATATTTTGTCGTTGTTACGTATTGAAGAACATCTTGCGATGTTGACCGATCGGTAATTAAGGTATCAAGGTCTGCTAGCGATGCCGGAATGCTTTCTCGAGTTTTTGGCGCTTTTCTTATGCGACCGATTTCTGAATTTTGTTGGCGTTTTTTTTGCGTCTCGTAAACAAAAATTAAACGTTGAGCAATTTCTTCTTTTTGATGATCTTGAACATATTCATTTTTACCAAGATCAATCAAAGTTGTTGCGCAATCAGTTAATTCTTCTTGCTGAGCCCGACAAAGTTTTTTTGTCATTACTTCAGAAAGCTTTTGATTAAAAACAGCACGTTCATTATCTATGCTTCGTCTTTCACTCAAAAGAAATTCTTTTGCTCCCCACTTTTCAAATCCTTGCACGTGCTTAAGCTTATGGTCTGGGCCCTTTTCAATCGGAATTTCAAACACAACTCGCTTATAATCTGGAAGATCTTTTACAGCCCTTCTAAAAGCAGGATACGGCCAAAAAGAACGATAATCCATTGCTTTTGCAGAAGAATCATTCCAGACCCGTTTAAACATATTTAGCCAATCACCAACTGAATATTGCGCATAGTGTTCTGTAAGACTTTTAGATAAAACGTTATGATCATCTGGAAGACTATATCCTTTTTCATTATGAGTCGTAAGACGAGACCTAGAAATATGAGTGTTTACATTCTGATCGATTCCTTGCTGGCAAAAATCGTGAAAATTTGTGTTAAATTGCTGATCTCTTTGTTTTCTTTCTGTTTGTTGTCTATATATGATTTCATTACTTGATTTGTCAGCAGCAGCCCGATCTACAGTTTGAGAATTTGTTACAAAAACCCTTCCTCCCGTTGAGACATCTCCTCCAACAGCTTTTCCTGCAACGATAATCCCACCAGATGCAGCTGGTTGATCAAAAACAACCCTGTACCGATCATCAGATATGTTTGGGTGCGTTTCATTTCCATCCGTTATACCTGTTGCTCCAATTGTATAAGTTCTTGTTTGTTTTTGTTGTGTTAATGAATCGTCACCATTTTCGAGGTCAACATATTCCCCTGGCGTTTTTCCATCAGCCTGAGGTTGTTTGTATATGGTTGATCCATCATTTAAAGTCACTCGAAATGGAATTGTATCTGTTTTTAATTTTTGACCAAAAAAAGATGGGTCATCAACAAAAATTCCATCGCTATCTTTTGTAGTTACGCTAACCCATCCGTGTTCTTTCGATATGTTTCCCGCGCTATCCTTAGTTTGGTCAGTTGTTCCATAACTAACGGTTGTCAATCCACCCGTACTGATAAAACCATTCTCTTCTGGCGGGTTTAACAGCAGTTTCGACAAAGGAACCATCTCGACAACACCTGATATTTTAGCCTCGGTTTCTTTTTCATATCCAATCACAAGCGAAGGAATTGCAATTAAATTTGTTACTTTTTGCATCCCGGCAAGCGGAATCATTGCAAAAAACATTAAACAATTTATAAGCGTAATCTTGTAATGCTTAAACATGACACCTCCATTTAAGCTTTTTTTTCAAATTAACGATTTAGTTTATTGACCGCCTATATATTACTTGCACCGGCGCCACCAATTGCACAACCAAGAGGCGCTGCTGCTGGATTTATGGCCCCAAAAGCAGCGCTGCAAATAACCGATGGAAGCGTTTTTGCAATTGCCTCAAAAATATTTTTGGTAACATCTGAATTGCTTCTATCTCCCCACATGGCACGATAATCTTGGCTTGTTTTATCATCAACTTTCGCCCCAATTTGAATGAGCGATTCAAGTGGCGAAAAAACATTCTCCGTCAATTTTGAACAATGAGTTACAAGAGAACCAGCAGCAGAATCTATAGATTCAAATTGTGCTGAATCTTTGAAAATTACATAATGAAAATGACATTTTCCCAAATGGGTTAGATTAAAATTACAACGTTCAAAAAGGCTGTTTGCATAAGGGTAGGGGTAGTTATCATTGGCTAATTCTTTATAAATACTTATTCCTGGCCAACAAGCTGTCACGACAAAAGGAGTACTATAAGTTGCAACTGTTGCGGCCACCCCTACCGAGACAGCTTCTACGGCTGCCGTTGCAGTTGCTATTTTTGCTGAAGTCAATACGGCAGTTCCCGCCAATGCTGCTTTACCAGTCGCCGCCGCCAATGCTGCTTTGCCAGTCGCCGCCGCCGCCAATGCAATTTTCGCTGTTCCTGCTGCTGCATAACCTTTTGCGACTGCAGCTGCAGCAGTTGCCCCAGATGCTAACGATGTTTTTATCGCTCCTATGGCAAGACCTATAGATACATGTGGCAAAAATATTATTATGGCAGTTGTTCCACCGACAATTAAAACACCACCACAAGCGAACTTAAAAATTCTCCATCTTTTACCACTAATCATAATTTGATCAAGATGTTCGAGCCCCTTGGTTCTTGCTGGTTTTTTTGTATCATATTCCAATCCGGTAAAAGCACAATTTTCTAAAATAGCGCGGTCAAAATCTACATCCTGCGCAATAATGCCAGTCGAGAGCACCAGAACATTACTCATATTTGCCCCAATAAATTTTACCTTGCGCAGTTCCGTAGCACGAAATTCGGCACCATTAATTCTTACATCACTCATATCAACACCACTTATTGCCCCACAATCATGAAATTTTAATGCATTGAGATTGGCGTGTTGAAAATTTACGTTCGTAAACAAAGATTTTTTAAATATTATATTTTCGACATTTGCCCTAAAAAGGCTCGCATTTCCGGTTATTTTGACGTCTTCAAAAATCGATGGCTTTCCGTGTATTGTTGCATATGAAAGATCGGTTCCATCAAAAAGAATGTGATTTATGGTGCACTGGTTAAATAATGCACCCCTACAAAATGCCGTTGTAAAATCTGCATGATCAAGATTGCAGTCGAAAAATATTACTGGAAAAATTACCTGAAATTGTGGGTTGGGCGATATGCTTTGGGGAAGTTCTCGAAGCGTGCGGCATTCAAATTTTGCCTTTTGGCACTGAACATGCTCAAGATTTACGTGGTTAAATTGGGCTCCTATTGAAGATTTTGGAACAAACGTCGCATGGCTGAAGCTTGTTTCTTCATCAAAAATCGAGCCGTCTATATAAACATCATGCATTTGAGCATTGCTAAAATTAACACGATGAAAATGCGCTCCTTCTAAATGAGCTCCATTTAAATTTGCTTCCGTAAAATCAATCTCGCGTAAATCAAGGCCTCGCAAGTCAGCATCATGGAGGTCTTGCCCCGCCATATTTTTATCTCCAGCTTTAAGGCGACCGATTGGAGATTGCTGACAATCAGCATCGGTTCTTTGATGCTTGCGAGCAGCAGCAAAAGATTCATCATCGCTTGAAACAGCTTCATTTTCTGGCGAACGAGCTCTTTTTAACCCTTGACCTTGCCGAGCTTCAAATTCTTCAAATGTTGTCACGGGGATCCCCGGTGATACATCCTCCTGGCTTTGCATAGCATTGGTTGTTGCCGTTATACAAAAAATGATACCTGCGACATAAGTAAGCAATTTTGACTTATTCATAAGTCCTCCATTAAAAGTCTTTAGAAGTGAAACAAAACCACATTATTAATTACAAATATAAATTATTTAGCTTTAAGATCAAGCAGGCTTTAAAAACAAGGCAAAAGAGGCGTTTTTGTTGGTTTTGTTCACAGAAAACATGACATTATTGGTCAAAATCAGAGTCACGAGTGACAAATAGAGTAAAATTATCGCTATTTTGAACAATTATCGCCCAAAGGGCTAAAAAAAGTAATTTTGAACCTTGAAGTTCACATAAAATGAAAATCGCTCATTCTCTAAACGTTACCTCAAATCAAATCGTATCGCTTTGCGCTAAAAATAATGCAATAATACAGCCTAAATATGTTTGACAATTTATATGATAAGTTGTAAGTTATTCACATGAAATTTGTTATTTAAGTGAGTGCTTCATCTACAGGATGCGAATTTGCAGCTTTACTCTTCGCAGCCTTGAGATAACTGAGGGAACATACATGGAAATCACAGAAGTAAAAGTTTTTCCAGCCAACGAGGGTAAACTCAAAGGCTATGCAACTATGATTTTTGACGGATGCTTCATCGTGCGCGACATGAAGATTATAAAAAGCGACAAAGGGTTATTCGTTTCCATGCCATCCCGCAGGAAAAAAGACGGCTCGTTTAAAGACATCGTCCACCCGCTTAATGCAGAAACACGCACACTGATTGAAAATCGCGTTGTTGAAGAGTACAAAAAAGTTGTTCCTGAAGACGTTTAATACTTAAGAAATTAATATGCTGGGGAGTGGCCAAGTGGTAAGGCAGCGGTTT
>CAZLQB010000066.1:3449-6198 GCA_964561585.1 uncultured Pseudomonadota bacterium | reverse complement strand
CTTTTTTTTTTTTTTTTTTCATGAGACGCAAGACAAACCTAAAAAGAGGTATTTTGGCATATGATGCTTTGCTAAACCAAACGTGTGTCTGTTTGCCAATAAGCATTTGAAGCAGGGGTATATCTATTGCTGAGCTATGGTTGCTCGCAATAATTGATGGTTGTTTAAGATAGTCGGCCAGGTGTTCTTTGCCTTTAATCCTGAACTTAATAAAGGTCGTTTTTACCATGAGCAGGGTACCAATGTACGAACTTACGTAATAAAAGCGATTTGAAAACCGATATTTTGCTGGCAATAAGGCGCACGGGACCCCAAATAAAGTCAAAACAGGGGCAATAATAGCCCATGCAAAAAAAGTAATAGATGTTTTGATAATGTTTTTAGCCAGATGCATGTTCATTGCTGAGGTTCATTTTCTTGAAGCGTATCGAGACAGCTATTTGAATAAGGGAATCCCTTTTTTTGGTCATAAAAAACAAAGACCATGCTGGTCCATAGGTATTTAACGAAAAATATCAAATATCTGAACGCCAGAAATTTAAAGATTGTTATTTGGACGGGACAGGCTTTAACCAGTTGCTCGGTTTTGCTTATAAGAAGTACCGAGTCAAAATTGATTGTTGTTATGGTACCCAAAAACAAGCTTCTAATTCCTGCATCAAAACCCCAAAGAACGAGGAGAAAGAACGCGAATATTGGGAGGTTATACACAAGGCAATTGATTGCTTTTTCGAGCGAAAGAAAAGCATCCTTAATCGTTGCAGGGCTATCAAGCCAAAAAAAGGTTATGAGCATTTTTAGAATTGCTGAGGTGGCAACAAAAACCCAGGGGAGCTGCGGAAATTTTACGATACCCAAGGAAATCAGGACGGTCATGCCAACAAAAAGGAGTACATAAAAGACGAGCAACAATTGAAAGTAGGTAAAAAACGTTTGTTTGAGGTAGATTTTAGGTTCGGTATTATCTTTTTTACGGAGAAAAAGGAGCGTGGTTGTTGAAAACACAAACCAATTAACCTCGGCGAGCAAAACAACCAAAATCATCGATAGTGAAATATCAACAGTTGTTGTTGTTTGTATGGGCAGGTGCAGTATTTTGAAAATGACCGTGCCAAAAACCATGAAAATAATAATGTCTGCCAGCAAGAAAAGGCCAAAGCGACTCAGAACGGTTTTGAGTGTTGATAAAAAACGCCTTATCGCCGCTACAAAAAAAGCCTTAAATTTTGGCGGTGAAAAAATGGTAAGCGATTGCAGCCAGGTGGCAAAAATAATATTCATGGGTAACTCTTTATGCAAAAAATAAGTTTGGGTGCGCGTGCTTGATCTTTATATAGAGCGTAGCAAAACATGATAAGGTAAAAAGCCAAAACACGAGCGTTTGCACAATAGAAACGCCTAAAATGAGGCAAACGACAACTATTGGAGAAACAACGCAAGAAAGGAGGAGTACGGCTGCGCCATATAATAAAAAAAGCAGGGCTACGTTTAAAAAGCTAAAGACCAGGAAAAGGGGGAGGAAGTGTACGAAAAGCACAACGCCTTTTCTAACTATTTGTAAGATTTTGGCATTTTCAAGGTCAAGAAATATATAACCAACCAAGATAGGCAACGAAAAGAGGATGTTGGTGATTATGGTTGTGGTTAGGTTGACGGTGAATAATGTCGCAACAAATGCAATCGGTGCAAGAATTAAACCGGCAACCGACTGCGCAATAAAGAAATAACCAATTTTAGCGAAGTAGCCGCGGTAGTACGTGCTATTTTTAGCCTCAACCGATGCTCGGGTTGATAGATAATTGGTGAAATTGATAACGACGCTAACAATGCCAAACATAAGGATGGTGCTCATAATGGTCCAAAAATTGCATGAAAAAATGGGCAAGTGATAGGGCATGATTATTGTTGATGCTTTTTCTAGGATAATGGCATCAAATAATGGGTGCGGGGTGACGATGGTATTAAAAAAGGTTGGAAGCACAAGCAGCGTTAACCATGCAGCCCATAGCCACCAAAAATGTTTTATGGTGAGCTTGATCGATCGCCTAAAGTTGTTAAGGCTTGCAAGTAATAGGAGTTTTAGTTCTTTCCAGGCAAGTAGAGAAACAGCATCTTTCCACGTCGTAATAACGTTTTTAATCTTCATATATCCTCGTAAATAGCTTTATATTGCACTCATTAGACCGCCATCATCGCATTTAACATAATAGCTCGGCTAATGTAACGCAAGAGAATGAAAAAGAAAAGCGCTTTTGCTTGCAATTGCTAAATCTAATTGGAAAAAAATAATTGAAAATGGGGCGGGTTATTGTAAGCATGGTCGCTGCTTGTGTAATTCTTATAGTCGAGTTGTGTTTTTACACAGATATTGATTTTAACTATTCTGGAAGGTGGTTCCAAGCGCGGTCGATAGGCAATTTTGTTGGTTGGCAATCGGCGGCCGACATTATTAAATAAGTTATTTTATTTAATAATTGAAATACCCCCCCCGTTTTGTGCTAGGCTAAAGAAAAGGTGAAAAGAGTTTGTTGTGACATGCGTCGCGCTCTTTATACCTAAAATATAACCCACAAGGAGGGTTTGTGATGAAGGGTAGAATTAGTTTGACCGTTGTGTTATTGGCAGCTTTTATGGGCGGAGCGCGTGGTGATGTGGTATCGTCCAAGCAAAAAACAGTGGCGGCGGTGCAGGCGTCCAAGCAAAAAACAGTGGCGGCGGTGCAGGCGGCGGTGCAAAAAACAGTGGCGGC
>CAZLQB010000066.1:0-3349 GCA_964561585.1 uncultured Pseudomonadota bacterium | reverse complement strand
TGTAGGAACAGGTGTAGGAACAGGTGTAGGAACAGGGCAGGGGAAACCAGTAGTCGCAGGGCAATCAGCTCAGGAGAAAGCAGCTTACGATGCAGCTCAGCAGCAATCAGCTCAGGAGAAAACAGCTTACGATGCAGCTCGGCAGAAATTAGATCAGGAGAAAAGAGCTGCAGATGAGGAGAAGTTCGCTGCGTATAAATTAGCTCAGGAGAGAGCAGCTCTGAAGAAGAAATAACAACAAACGATTCTTTTTAAAATAATAAGGGTTTGGATTTTTAGTTCTGAGATCATAATGATAAAGAAGCAAAAGAGCCGCTGAAAAATCAGCGGCTCTTTTGCTTGCAATTACAAATTTCTGTTCTAAAAACAAAGTGACGATTTGCCGGAGTATGGAAAAAGGTGAGGTTATGTTTTATGAGGACAGCTTTTGAATAGCCTGTGCAATAAAAAATGGTCAATAATGCGTCTTATTTTTCTCATTTTTGGTTGAAAAGCATGCGTGTTTATGTGTGTTTTTGGTTGAAAAAACAACTGGGCGCTTTGATCGAAAACGCTTTTTCTTTGTGATTAAGAGCTTATCCGAAAAGTAGGAATGTCGCATGGTTCGATACATTTTTCTCGCATATGAAATGCTCGAAAAACACTCACCACGAGCGACAAGATAAAGCTTCCGCTCGCCCCGAGTGATTTTTGAGTGTAGCGAAAAAATCGTATCGAGGGGTAATATTGTAGTTTTCGGATAAGTTTTATTAAGCAGCTCGCTTTATTTACTAATTGAAATACCCTTCAGCATTGTGCTAGGCTAAAGAAAAGGTGAAAAGAGTTTGTTGTGACGTGCGTCGCGCTCTTTATGCCTAAAATATAACCTAAAATAAGGGGGTGTTGTGAAGAGGGTACTAAAAATCACTTGGATGCTTTTGGGGCTTATATTTATCAAAGGACTTGAGTTTGTTCCTATGATGGGGAGCTTGGGAGAGCCATTAGATGAAAAAAAGATACGGCAAGATTATCAAGAATATCTCAAGGCTTTAGGTTGTGAGGGGGATGAGTTGGATAAAGAGACGAACAAAAGGCTAGCGCATGGGCGTACGGAGTTTGATGATTATAAAGCTTTTTTTTATGAACTTAATGGAGATGAGAGTGATGTTATTTGTGTAAATATAGGTGGCGCTGGTTTTGCTAACCAGGAGGTTGCTCCATTTCTTGTTGATATAGCAAAAAATCATGGAAAAAAGGTGAAAATCTTGCTCATTTCAAGTTCAATTTTTAACATTGGGACTAATAATGAGCCATTGTTTTGTAAAAATGTTGATGAATGGGAAAAAGTTGAGGGAACAGATAATAACCTGACGACTGAACGTTACCGTTATAAAAAAGGAGGTGTGATGGAGGTTGTTATTTTGTCTTTTCCTGTTCCGCAGAAACTATTAGGGTCTTCTGTTCCTGGCGTTGATGATCCTCGTTTTATGGTATTTAATGACTTTTTTGAGAGTTTTTTAGCATATAAATTGGAGGATGCCAATCAAGTTTTTATTGAGAATTTTACTGGAAATCCTGACAACATGCTTCCGGATACATTTAAGAGTTTTTATAAGATGAAATTGAATCATCCAAATGGACGCTTTCTTACTATGCTTGGGGTGGTTGGTTATTATCACATAAGGTCCAACGAAACTGTTCAGTACTCTTTTGAATCGTGTTTTAGAAAGAAGGTATAATAAAGAAGAGAGAATATTGAAGACCTCTTAAAAATAGTTAACGTAGTTCATGCTTATATTTGATAATTTACGAGGAAAAAGCCATTGGGGAGACAGTGGCTTTTTCCCTTTTTAATATTGTCGTAATCTAATTTACCTTTTCTCTATTTTTTATATTAATTGACAAATGATAAATTTTATTCATAGACTAAAAATAGAAATACTATAAAAACCGTGGAAAATTTACTTTGACAAAAAAATAGCAATTGATTAAAACAGAGCACTCATGTATACGTAGATGGGTGCCACGGGGTGAAATGTTAACCTTGGCGGGGGAAAAAATGGGCAGAAGAAAAAGAACTATGAATGAAAAAGGACCTAAGCTTCTTATTGTAGAGTCGCCGGCAAAGATAAAGACGATATCTAAATTTTTAGGTAAAGACTTTAGAATTATGTCTACTTTTGGGCATGTTATGGATTTGCCTGAACGTCGGATAGGTGTTGGAATAACCGAGGACAACAAGATTGAACTCGATTACGTTCCCCTAAAAGACAAGGCCAGTACCATAAATGAGATTTGTAAACAGGCGCGCGACTCAAGCGAGATTTTGTTGGCATCTGACCCTGACCGTGAGGGAGAAATTATTTCTTGGCACATAGGCCAGGAAATAATGAAGGTATTTGCCGACGATGCAAAAATCCATCGCATAACCTTTAACGAAATCACCAAGACCGCAATTCTTGAAGCTATAAAAAATAAGACCGAAATTGATATGAATAAGGTTGCAGCCCAACAGGCTCGCCGCGTTTTGGACCGATGGGTTGGGTACGAAGTATCCCCAATTCTTTGGAAAAAGATCGCCAAGGGTTTGTCTGCCGGCCGTGTTCAATCGGTTGCCTTGTTGCTTGTTTGCACACGGGAAGAGGAAGTTAAGTCCTTTATAGCCGAAGAATATTGGTCAGTTCATGGTATTTTTACCCTTGAAGATGGTTCTGAATTTATAGCCGAGCTTTTTAAGGTTTCGGCCAAAAATTTGAAGCTCAAGAGCAAAGAAGAGACCGATAAGATCTTGGTCGAGTTGGTCAAAGAACATTTCTCTGTGACCAAAATTACCGATAAAAAACGCCTAAAAAATCCAACGCCGCCTTTTATGACCAGTACCTTGCAGCAGGATGCTTATAATAAGCTTGGGTTTTCGGTAGACAAAACCATGCGCGTTGCTCAAAAATTATACGAAGGTGTCCCGCTTGCCGATGGTTCGCCCGAAGCGTTGATAACCTATATGCGTACCGACTCGTTGCGTATCGCCGACTCGGCAATAGTTACCGTTCGTGATTTTATTGGTAAGGAATATGGCAAGGAATATTTGCCCAAAGCAGCTTTTGGGTACTCCAAAAAAGGTGCACAAGACGCCCACGAAGCAATTAGACCAATTGATGTTAATGTTACGCCGCAATATGTTGCCAAATTTGTTTCGCCCGACGAATCAAAACTTTATGGGCTTATTTGGAAGCGATTTGTTGCCTGCCAAATGGAACCAGCCGAGTATTTTCAACGTCAGGTCCTTATTGATGGCGGCAAATTTACCTTCAAAGCAACCGGTTCGACCTTAATGTTCGATGGCTTTTTGAAGGTTTATATGATTGAGGAT
>CAZLQB010000065.1:5312-6267 GCA_964561585.1 uncultured Pseudomonadota bacterium | reverse complement strand
TATACTTGATTAAAAGTATCTTTGTCATGTAAAAATGGTCATATTAATTTTTTAATCTAAAAATCACAGAAGGATTACCATGGCAGATGTAGAATGGGCAAAAGTTGCTGCTTATGTTGCAGCAGGAATATGTATGGGAATTGGAACACTTGGCCCGGCAATTGGACAAGGCATGATCGGCGCAAAAGCCTGTGAAAGCATAGGCAAAAAGCCTGAATGTTCTGGCCTTGTAACGCGTACCATGGTCCTTGCGCTTGCGTTCGTAGAATCAACAGCAATTTATGCGCTTGTCGTATCGCTCGTGCTTCTTTTCTTTGTAGGAAAATAATCACCGACTAAAGGCGTTTTTTATGCATATCAATGCAACCGTTTTTATCCAAGCAATTAACTTTGGCATAACGTACATTTTTTTGAAAAATGTACTCTTTACGCCGGTTGTACAACGTATTACACAAAAAGAAACGGCTAAAGCAACACTCCTTGCTGCACTTAAAGACAAGGAAATGCTTTTACTCGTCCTCCAAAATGAAAAAACTGACAACCTCCAAGCATTTCGTCAAAATACCAAAAAGTTTTATGCCATCGACGTTGCTTGCGACCAAGAAGTCCCCGCGACAATCGCCTACAAAAAAGATATCGCCCTTCAAGAAAAAATAATTGCACAAACCAAAGCACTTTTGGTTAAAAGGGTCCCCCATGCCTATTGATGTGTTAACAATTCTGTTTCGCTTCACCATATTTGGGTTGCTCGCCTACAAAATAACGCAGCTCATTAAAACCTATGCTATTCCATACCTCAAAGAAGACCTTGATATTGAACATAAGCATCAAACAGAGCTTTTAGAAAAAGAAAAAATGCTTATTTCAACACAACACAGGCTTGAAAACCAGATGAGCCAACAAAAAAAAACATTCTCCTTTTTAGAAAAAAATGCATTAACGTGGCAATCGCATC
>CAZLQB010000065.1:0-5302 GCA_964561585.1 uncultured Pseudomonadota bacterium | reverse complement strand
AAGAAAACAATGAACGCTCAATGAAACTCGTCATCTCAGCATTAGAGAACAAAAGAAAAGTTCAACAAGAATATCTTGCTCTTGCAAAAGATGGCGCTGAAGTTATACCTGTGGTTTACGAGCAGGTAGCGATAGAACTAACAAAAAGCTATGACGGCGAAAACGGCAATAAACAATTACACACCTTCATCAATGGCCTAGTTTCAACTAACAATAAAATATCATAACAACGGGGGGTCCGTGTTAGAACATTGGGAATCACTGACAAAAAAATATGCCCTGGCTTTTATTAACCTTTACGGAAAACAACTTTCTGATAAAAACATTGATAACGTTATCGCCTGCAAACATTACATCGAAGGCCACAAAAACATTGATGCCTTTCTGTTGCTTTCTACGATTCAACTTGAACAAAAAACAGAACTATTCAAAAACTTGTTCGCCTTTTTTGACCTTCCACAAAGCTTTAACAACCTTGTTCTAACGCTTTTAGAACACCGCAGAATTGAGCTTTTAAGCAAGATTTTGCAAAAAATAGCACGTGAATATCAAGCACAAAAAAACATTATCAATTTTACCGTGCATACCTCGCATACCATTAACGACCAGGAAAAAAAAGAACTCACAACGTTTATTCAAAAAAAAGTACCCAAAAATATCATTGTTGAATTCGCTCTTGATCCGGCATTGATTTGTGGCATAAAAATTAAAAGCGATATGCTACAATGGGAACGTTCAATCGCTAAGCAATTAAAAATTATTAAATTGGATGCCTTACAGCAGGTGCAATTATGATGGACCGTGATACAGATATCGTTTCTATTTTAGAAAAATCACTCAGCCAATTACCCCAAGAAAATCTTGAGGAAATTGGCACCGTTATCAAAGTTGGTGACGGAATTTGTAAAATTTATGGGCTTACTAACGCAGCCTTTGGCGAAGTTATAACCTTTGATAAAGGCGGTAAAGGTATAGTCCTTGATATTGATGAAGATTTTGTCTCTGTCGCTCTTTTTGACGGCGCCAATAGCCTCATGGAGCAAGACGTTGCCAAGCGAAGCGGCACTGTTTTTAGTGTTCCTGCTGGCGAAGCAATGCTTGGCCGAGTTATTAATGCTATGGGCAAACCGGTTGATGCATTAGGTGACCTACACCTAGACAACTTCATGCCCATCGAACACCCCGTTGCGGGAATTATTGACCGAAGCCCGGTCAATGAATCACTTGAAACAGGCTTTACCGTTATTGATAGCCTAATTCCAATCGGTAAAGGACAACGTGAATTGCTTATTGGCAACCGTAGTACCGGAAAAACAACTATTGTTTTAGATACCATTTTGCACCAAAAAGGGAAAAATGTTATTTGCATCTATGTTTCGATTGGGCACAAACAAGCAAGTACCGCGCGCACTATTTATTTGCTCGAAAAAAATGGCTCACTTGATTATACGATTGTCGTTGATGCTGATGCCAAAGAAACGTCACTCAATCAATTTTTGGCACCTTATGCCGCCTGTGCTATCGGCGAATATTTTATGAATAAGGGCCGCTCGGTGCTCATTATTTATGATGACCTCAGTAAACATGCCATAGCCTATCGCGAACTATCGCTCTTACTCCGCCGCCCACCAGGACGCGAAGCGTATCCAGGCGATATTTTTTACATTCACTCACGCCTCTTGGAAAGATCTGGCAAATTGTGTGCACGTTTGGGCGGAGGCTCTATGACGGCAATCCCAATTGTACAAACACAAGGCGACGATATCTCGGCATATATTCCAACAAACCTTATATCGATTACCGATGGGCAAATATTCCTCGATACCAATTTATTTAACAGCGGCATTAGACCGGCAATTAACGTCGGGCTTTCTGTTTCGCGTGTTGGTAACGCAGCCCAAACAAAGGCTATAAAATCGGTTTCCAGCTCGCTCAAACTTGAGCTTGCCCAATACAACGAACTTTTGGCTTTTGCCCAATTTGGTTCTGAACTCGATAAAGCAAGCCAACGCTCACTTGACCGTGGCCGCCGCGCTATTGAAATATTAAAACAGGTAGAACACGAAACATATTCATTTGTTGATCAAACACTCTTTTTGTTTTTACTTAAAGAAAATTACCTTGATAAATTAGATTACAATGAAATTAAGTCGTTTGTCGTAAAATATGCGTCTTATATACAAGGCGCGCACCAAGAAACATATAACAGCATATTTGCATCAGCAGCATTATCGCCAGAAGATATAACACAACTTAAAAAGGCTGCTGAGGAATTTGGTATAATTTACGCAACCCAAACCACATGAACCGGCAACTAAATAATTTGACGTGGTGCTTCCTTATGTTTTTTGGCTTGCTAACTTTATGTAGCTGTGGCCGAAAGCAAAAAAACCTTTTCTCGTTTGGAGAACAAGAAGCACCTCGGATCAACAAACTTGCCCTTCCGGCCGTTAAAGGCGTTACCGCAGAAAAAAAACAAAACGGTGCGCTTATCTCGTGGTTTGCTCTTGATCTTCCTCAAACCGGGGCGATCGAAACCCCATACCTATGCTCAAAATATTTTGCCGGCTACAATGTGTATCGCTTGGTTAGAACAAATATTATACCTAAGCACCCACGCAATAAACAGCCGATCAAAGCAACAGAATTTTTCGACAAAAAACTGCCACAAAAAAAAACCGCCACGCACTATCTTGTTCGGGCGCTTTTTATCTATAAAAACATCTCGATTGAAGGCCCAACAAGCCATATCGTTGAACTTAAGGGTTAAAAAAAATAATCCCTCCAACTTAGGACAAGCTGGAGGGTTGGGGGGGCGAACAATACTTTGCAGTATTGTTCTTTTAGGGATTTTGTTTCAATTTTTATCTTGCAAGAGGGTAACAAGCGCAGCCGGCGATGTCAAGAAAAAAACTTTGGCCATTTCAATGATAAATAATTGAGTGCACCCGAAACCAGCAACCATTAACCAATCGTTCAGACCTAATGGAACGGTTGAAAAAAGCCGTTGAAGAAAAGGCACATAAAGAACAATAAGCTGAAGAACCAGGCCGGCAGCATTTGCTACCCAAAGCCAGTAATTTGGCCTTAGTGAGCGTGAAAAGCAAGAAACGTATAAATGCCGTGCCGAAAAAGAAAAGAGGAGTATATCTACCACCATTGCGGTAAATAAAATTGATCGCATCCGTATAAGTTCTACGCCCATCCAATGCAAAAATAGATATTGCCCAAACAAACCCAACACGATAATGATACTTGAACTCATCAAAACCCACTGAAGTGGTCGATTGATAATTGGCTCATCTTTGGCAAGCGGTTTTCGTTTCATAATATCTTCTTCACCATGATCAACCGCCAATGCAATATAAGGCAATGCATCAGTTATTAAATTCATCCAAAATATTTGAGTTGCTAACAATGGCAGGGGCAGCCCGAAAATAACCGATAACCCAATAAACGCCGTTTCGGCAAAAGCATGTGCCACCAAATACAGAATAACCTTGCGAATATTGTCAAAAATTATTCTTCCTTCTTGTACTGCGTGACCTATTGTTGCCAAGTTATCATCAAGCAAAATCATGTCGGCTATTTCGTGGGTGACATCAGAACCAGACCCAATGGCAACCCCAATATTGGCAGCCTTAAGCGCGGGTGCATCGTTAACACCATCACCAACCATCGCAACCGCTTTGCCATTTTTTTTCCACGCATTAACAATTCTAATTTTATGCTCAGGTTCAACACGAGCAAATACCGATATGCTTTCTATGGTTTTTGCTAAATTTGCATCAGAAAGCAATGCTACCTCAGCACCGGTCATTACACTTTGGCCACCAACCTCAAGGCCAACCTTTTTTGCCAAGGAAAGCGCCGTTTCTTTGTGGTCACCGGTTACGATAACTAATGTAACACCAGCATCCTGCAGTTGCTTTACTGTTGTTGCCGCTTGTTCACGCAATGGATCCTGAAGTGCTATTAAACCAAGACACTGCATATTGGATATCTCTGATTCAATTTCTTGCGAAGCATCTTTTTTTATTGCAACGGCCAAAAGCCTTAATCCTTGCTTGGTTAAATCCTGAGCCTTTTGTCGTAATGATTCATAAAAAACGTCGTGCTCACACATTTGGAAAATTTTTTCGGGCGCTCCCTTAGCAATAACCACATACGTCTTATCAGAGCGGTGTAATGTTGCTTTAAATTTTTTGTCTGATGAAAATGGAATCTCGTGTACGTGTAAGGCATCAATATTATGTGCCGCGATGTCCACGCCCAGCCGATGAGCATAATCTGCCAATGCAACCTCAGTTGCTGAACCTACCAACGCACCTGTTTCTTGATGAACGGCGATATCGGTATTAAGCACCGCAGATGACAATAAAAACCGCGTTGCTTCAGTTAACGCAATCTTATTATTTTTTGCATCGATCATAACCGATTGATCTGCTGAAGCAAAACCAGCAACCTGCATTTTCCCCTGAGTAAGTGTTCCTGTTTTATCGGTACACACAACAGAAACATTTCCCAATGTTTCTGCCGCAACTAAATGTCGCACTAATGCTTTGTGCTTGATCATGCGCCGCATACCAACGGCCAAAATTACCGTCAACGCAACAGGCAAACTCTCTGGAATTGCGGCAACGGCCAAAGCTATGCCGATAACTACCACATCTAGCAATTGCATGCCTCGCAAATACCCAACAAATGCAACGATAACGGTCACACAACAAAACACAATTCCTAATCTCAAACTTAATCGCTGAATTTGATTCTGTAATGGAGTATTCGGATGTTCGGTTGTGCTCAACAGACTTGATAATGAACCAATATAGGTCTTTTGGCCTGTTGCAACAACAATCCCCTCCCCTTCTCCGTCGGCAACAAAGCTGCCAGCATAAGCCATGTTTGTGCGATCGCCAACGGTGACCATTTCATCAATTATTTGCATGTCCTTTGCCGTTGGCTCGGCTTCACCGGTGAGTAATGATTCCTGCATATACAAATTATTTATCCGCGCAAGTCGTACGTCAGCGGCAATTTTCATGCCTAGCTCAAGCAGCATAATGTCACCAGGAACAAGCTGAGAAACAGGAATACTGTATATTTTTCCATCACGACGAACCTTGGTATGATCAATATCATATGTTTTTAAAAGCGCAATTTCGCGCTCGGCTTTCCATTCTTGAATAAAGCCAATAATTGCCGTCAATAAAAGAGCCACCCCAATAACACTTGCTTCTTTATAGTAGGCTATAGCAATACTTGCCATAATACCAAGGATGAGGGCTCCCGTAAGTGGATT
>CAZLQB010000064.1:0-6577 GCA_964561585.1 uncultured Pseudomonadota bacterium | reverse complement strand
GGGGGCTTGGTTACTTTGGGCAACCTCATATTCTCACCAAGTTTATGGGCATTAATGACGTTAATAAAATTCGCAACGCACAATGGGTTGGCATCGGTTGGCAAATTATAACCCTAACAGCCGCCGTATTAGTTGGTCTTATTGGGTTGGCCTTTTTCAAAGAAGGATTGGCCGACAATCAACTCATCTTTGTGGAAATGGTAAAAGCACTCTTCCCTCAATTTATCGCTGGTTTCATTTTATGCTCCATTATTGCGGCGGCAATTAACGTCATGAGCGCACAGGTACTCGTCTCTGCTTCTACAATAGCTGAAGATTTTTATCGTAAATCACTCAAAACACACGACCCATATGCAGCAAAAAAAATCGCCACTGTTTCGCGTATAAGCGTTATTGGATTATGCTTTGCGGCAGGAATTACGGCTTTTTTTAGCCGCGATAAAACCATTTATGATTTAGTTCTTTATGCCTGGACAGGACTTGGATGCTCTTTTGGCCCCGTACTACTCGTATCACTGCATACAAAAATGATGAATAAATACGCGGCACTTGCAGGCATTGTTGTTGGCGGTGTAATTGCGGGAACCTGGCCATTGGTCAATCACACGATTCCGGCAATGATTGTTGGCTTTTTTGCCAGCCTTCTGGCTATGTTTGTGGTAAATGCCATGGGCAAAAAGCAGGCTTAATTTTCGGGAAACAAACGCAACAGTTCGTAAACTGACCCAAAACCCATAAGATTACATGAAGATTTTACTTGTTGTGTTTTTGCAACGAGTACATTTTCCAGTCCAAATTTTTCGACCTCACGAATGCACATGCCAATTTGATTTGCTGGTTTGACTTGCCCCGTTAGGCTAATTTCACCTATTGCCACCGATTTTGGCGGCAAAGGCACTTGGAAATAGCTAGAGAGCAACGCGAGCGCTATACCCAAATCTGATGAGCTTTCTTTGATTTTAAAGCCGCCACTCACCTTAAAAAAGATATCTTGTGAACTAAACCGAATATGGAGATATTTTTCTAGAATAGCTGCGACCAAAACCACTCGTTTTGGATCAAGCCCCGTAACCACCCGTTGCGGCATGCCAAATTTTGAATCAATACATAGGGCCTGCAATTCGAGTAATAATGGACGCGACCCCTCAACAGAACAAACCAACACAGACCCAGGGCTTACTGAAACCTCGCTGAGCAGTTGTTGATTGATATTAGCAATCTCAACCATCCCTTCTTCTTGCATCTCAAAAAAGCCAACCTCGTTAATGGCCCCAAATCGATTTTTTACCGAACGTAAAATACGCGTCTGCCAACGATCCTCGCCCTGAAGGTAAAAGACTGCGTCAACCATATGCTCAAGCACTTTTGGCCCAGCCATTTGCCCTTCTTTGGTTATATGCCCCGTTACCAATACGGCAATTTTGTTCGTCTTTGCAAAACGCATAAGCAAAAAAGCGGCCTCACGCAGTTGGGCAATGGTCCCCGGAAATAATTGAGACTGAAGCGACAAATAACAGTTTTGAATTGAATCAAGTATCACAAGATCAGGCTTTACTGCGTCACAAGTACTAACAATACTTTCAAGGCATGCTTGATCAGAAAATGATACCGATGATTGCTTGAGGCCAAGCCGCAAAGCTCGTCCCTTTACTTGCTGCAAAGATTCTTCGGAAGAAAAATAAACAACCTTGTAATTGTTTTGAGCTATTTTATCAGCAACCTGGAGCAAAAGCGTTGATTTACCAATGCCAGGATCGCCCGTTAAAATAATAAAGGACCCTGGCAAAATACCCCCGCCCAAAACACGGTCCCACTCTTTAATGCTCGAACACATACGCTGCTGATTTTCTATATCAATATCGTCCAGCGTGCTTAAGGTTAGCTGGGCAGCATCAGTTGCTGCCCCACCTAAATTGCTATTTTTTGTTTTAAATGAAGGTAAAGAAATTGATTGATGCTCAACAAAACTGTTCCATTCGCCACATGTTGGACAACAGCCAATCCATTTAATGCTCTCATAGGAACAATTTGAACAACGATAAGAACTTTTTGCTTTAGCCACGATTTATTCCGCTAACCCTTGCTTCCAGCCAACGGCCGCCTGAGTAAAGGCAAGAATTTTTGCTGGTTTGTCGATCATAAAGCAATCGCGACAACGAGCTTCATAGCACTCCGAAGCCCCAATAAGAATTAAAGGGTCGTCATATTTTGCAGGATTACCATTTACCAAGCGTTGGGTATGGTGGGCGTCATGGCCACAACGAGTACAAATTGCCTTAAGCTTTGTTACCTCATCCGCAACGGCCATAAGTACCGGCATTACGCCAAAAGGCTCGCCACGAAAATCAAGGTCAAGACCCGCAACAATTACACGCTTACCGCGCTCAACAAGAGAATAAATAACATCAACAATTTCTGGAGAAAAAAACTGAACTTCATCAATACCAACAACCGAAACATCCGGTGTGGCCATTTCAAGAATTTGCTCAATACCAAAAGCATTATCGCCAATCATAAAAGCAAAGCGCTCGGTTCCCTGGTGAGAGGTCAAATTTGCAGGGGTAACACTACGGCGCTTATCTAAATGGTGCTTAAGCGCGAGAACTTTTTGATGTGCATAATCGGCACGCTTGAGCCTGCGCATTAACTCTTCTGTTTTACCAGAAAACATCGACCCACAAACAACTTCAAGCCGCCCTTTTCCGTGTCCTCCAAACTGTTCGCGCATCATGGCAATTCCCCTGATTTTGGTTATTACTTTTTTAGCCAAGAAATAGAGTATACCAATCTTTGAGCATCACTTATAGAGCACATAAAAATTAATCAGTTGTATTGAGAACATCAATACAGATGATCAACTTCTGGGTCAGGAGCTGGGTCAGGAGCTCGGGCAGGAGGACGAATCACCCATGGAACCTTATCTCGATTTTCCTGAAGACTAACCCAAAAGCCTTTAAAAACACCCTTACTAATACCCTCACCAATAACCTCTAAACAATTTGCACTGGCCTTATCCATCCAGTTTTTAACACCAGCCCAATTCGGAAGAACATATTTCCATGTAGTAAATCCCACTCCAGCTAGGCACATAATCACAATAGAGGTCATCATAACCCCCCTTATCATAGACGTCTTAATAACTGGTTCTTTGGTGATATAAACTTGCAAGTCTTGAATAAAATTTTTTATCGTCTTATCGTCAACTCTCTTTTCAAGAAAATCAGCATTAATAAGTAATAGCTTGTTTTCAATTTGATGCAGTTTATAGGCCATAATCTCTCGTTTTTTTTCATAGGGTTGTTTGACTAAATTAATCATAAAAACAAAAGCTATCATCTCAGATAATACTGCCCTAAATGGCGCAATAATACCACATGGCGCTGCTTGCTTGCTCTTATAAAGATCCTTGAAAACGCATAACAACGTACCGCGGTAATTTATCATTTCCTCTTTTTTACGTTGAACATCAACAACGCAGAGCACACGATAAAATTCAAGATAAAGATATTTGCTTAATTTCTTCAGTAAATATCGGCTGTCGCGATCATTTCGCTTATCAAGCCAATCGATCAATTTTAAAAAAGGCTCCCCTTCTAGAATAAATTTCTCATCAATTTTTGTTCTAAGAACAAGGTTATTGTTGTAAAAAGTATCAAAAAAGCCTTGCTTAACCAATTCGTAATAAACGTCCTCAAAAGCTTTTTGGGCGTAATTGATTCGCTCATCAAGCGTTGCCAAACTTTTTAACGGTGATCTGGCAGTAACAAAACCAAACCCGGCACAAAAAACAAAGCTCATTGCCAGAATTTTTACTACCTTGCTAGTTCCAAATAAATATTGCTTAAACATGCTCAAAAACCCTTTTAATCTCTGTATTTTCTAAACTTAAGAACATCAGCCCAATTGAAGGCTGGTTAAGTTTACTTAAGCTTAAAACAAAGTCAAAAACAGAGGCATTTATGTAAGGATTATTGCGTATTCAAAAGAATCTTTTCAATTTGCTAATATTAAAGCGTTGAAGCATGTGCTTCCGCTTGTTCAAGGTCTTGTGGGGTATCGATGCCCTTAACTTCACGATCGGTTTCGTGAACACGAACGGTAAGTCCGTATTGCAACCAACGAAGCTGTTCTAACTTTTCGGCATCCTCAAGATAACTTTTCCCCATTTTTGAAATTTTGCGCAAAGCTTCTGTGGTAAACGCATACAACCCAACATGTTTATAAAAAACCTGCGTTTCTGCATCAGAAAAACCACCACTCAAATCACGATAATAAGGGATTGGGCTTCGAGAGAAATACATTGCGTTACCCTGAATATCGCACACTAATTTTGCAATATTTGCACTCGTTATTTGCACCGGATCGGCAATGCGTTTTTTGAGCGTCCAAACATCGGCATTATCGCTTCCACACGACTGCAAAAGAGACGTTATCATTTCGGCTGTAATAAACGGTTCATCGCCCTGCCAATTAACCCATATATCGGCCTCAACAGCTCCAGATTGCATAACCTCAACGAGCCGATCGGTCCAGCTGGCGCAATGCTCAGATGTCATTACATATTGCCCACCGAATTGGTCAATAATGGCTGCTATTTCTGGGGCATCGATGGCAAAAACAACCTTAGTGAAACAAGTAACCTTTGCCGCAGCCTCCCAAACCCACTGCAATATAGGCTTTCCAGCTATTGATGCTAACATTTTTCCTGGAAACCGGGTTGCCTTAAGCCGAGCAGGTATTACGCAAACGATGGTTGGTTGACCGACCATAAAATCTCTCCGTGAAATAATTATTATTAATCAGATTATTACAAGACTAATACAACATTTTTATTTAATAAAATTGTTTTTATTGATAATATCTAGACAGTCTTTAAGATTTTTTAAAAAATGACAAGTATTATTTATGGGAGTTTTTATGTCGAACGGCTACATTCTAATCAAGAAATCCCCCCCATTATCAGGCACCGTAGAGCTTGTTGGGGCAAAGAACGCTGTCTTGGTAATTATCGCCTCGCTCATCCTTACTAACGGCGTTTCTGTGCTGGAAAATGTGCCTAATTCGGCCGACGTACTCCACATGATTAAACTCCTTGAAGACCTGGGTGCGGTCGTCACCTTTGACCAAGAAAAAAACGTTCTCACCGTTGACACCCAAAACATTTGTAAATTCGAAGTTAAGCCAGAAATCATGAACAAAATGCGCGCCTCTATTTTGGTTGCCGGGCCGCTGCTAGCCAGATTTGGCAAAGCCAAAGTAGCCTTCCCAGGAGGATGCTTGCTTGGCGCTCGCCCTATTGATTATCACCTCAATGGTTTTAAAAAAATGGGCACAATAATCGAAACGCATGATTACTTCATCAACCTCACCTTAAAACCCTACCAAGAAATTCCTCAGCTCACGCGGCTTGTGCTTGAATACCCAAGCGTTGGGGCAACCGAAAACCTTATGATGCTTGCAGCCTTGAATAAGGGGATAACAGAAATTGTTAATGCGGCCATAGAGCCAGAAGTCCTCGACTTAATCGACATACTAACCAAAATGGGCGCCAAAATTGACTGTTCTCAAGGCCAAGTTATACGCATCGTCGGCGTAAGCAAGCTAAACCCAGTAAACCATTCGATAATACCTGATCGACTTGAAGCCGGCACTATCCTTTTGGCAGCAGCAATTACAGGTGGATCAATATCACTTCCTCAGGCCCGCGCCGACCACATGGATTTATTTTTAGAAAAACTTACTGAAATGGGGCATCGTATTATTACCGGCACCAACCCAACACCAGACAAGCCACACCAAGGCATCCAGCTTATCGCAACAAAAACGCCCGTAGCTGCCAGCTTTAAGACGGGCCCTTATCCGTGCTTTCCTACCGACCTGCAAGCCCCAACAATGGCGGCACTTTGCGTCGCTAATGGCACAAGCAACATCGAAGAAACCGTCTTTGAAAATCGCCTTCTTCACATAAAAGAACTGCAAAAAATGGGTGCTCAAATAACCAGAGACGGCAATACAAAGGCAACAATTCGCGGGGTTGAAATGCTTTATGGCGCAGAGGTTATAGCTACCGATATTCGAGCCTCGTGCGCACTAGTTCTTGCTGGTCTGGTTGCCCAAGGGCAAACAAAAATCACCGGCATTCACCACTGGCGTAGAGGTTATGACAAACTTGAACATAAATTGGCCGCATTAGGCGCAATTATAGAAGTCATTGAGTAATTTTTTCAAAATCACTCAACTTTGTTCACGAATTGCTGCCAAGAAATCCAGATGAAAGTTCGGAAACTTCTTTGGTAATTGCCGCTTGGCGGGCTTTATTGAATTGAAGCGTTAGCCGCTCAAGAATTTTTTCGGCATTTGTTGTTGAGCTATCCATAGCCAAAAATCGTGCCGAATATTCAGACAAAAGCGATTGAAACAACATATCGATAATCGAGCAACGCAAGTAACCGATGGCAAGAACATCAAGAATTTCTTCGTTGCACTGTTCCCAGATAACTTCTTCGTCATCATCATGCTGAGCAATGCCACCCGAGCTTGATTGATCAACTTCAAGCGGTATAAGCGTGATTTTACG
>CAZLQB010000063.1:0-6815 GCA_964561585.1 uncultured Pseudomonadota bacterium | reverse complement strand
AATCGGGTAGGAGGAGTTCGCGGTTAGCGAACTCCGACCTCCCACACCACCGTACGTACTTCATCGTATACGGCGGTTTCTTTTAACTTTTTTTTTTTTTTTTACAAAGATTCGAAAATATCGCAGAGGCCTATAAATCCATTCAGTCTCCACCACCCAATACCCATTGCCTTGTGCGTCTGGCTAGCAAGCGATAATCGCCACCACCCTTTTCCGGAAGTCGCTATGCACCATGCGCTTGCTTTTGTTATGCCACGTTGTATTAACATCGTTGCAATTGTCTTCGATCGTTTTAATTGTTTTAACTTGTAGCACCGAAGCTTTCGCCTGATCCATCCATCAAGCTCCTCTATGATGCTTTCACATGCTGCATACTTGAAGTATCGCATCCATCCGGGCAAGAGAGTATTGAGTTCTCGAATTACCTCTTCCAAACTCTTCCCACGATTTCTTTTTGTTATTGCTCGTATTTTATCTTTGAAGCGCTCGATACTTTGTCGTGCAATTCTCAAAGAGCCTTTACTCTCGATACGATAACCAAGAAATTTCCGAGCCGCTACTGGGAGATATCGCGCTTTTCGCACTATTTATTTTAAGCCTAAGCTTTCTTTCTAGAAATTCTTTAATCGATTGCATCACTCGTCCTCCGGCCTTTTCTGATTGAACGTAAATATTGCAGTCATCTGCATAGCGACAAAACTTGTGTCCTCTTCGTTCTAGCTCTTTGTCAAGATCGTCTAACATGATGTTTGCGAGTAGTGGCGACAGTGGTCCCCCTTGCGGCGTCCCCTCGTCACCTAAAATACGCATACCATTAATTAGAACACCTGCTTGCAAAAATCTTCGAATGATTCTTAGCACTCTTTTATCGCTTATTTTCCGTACAACGCGGGACATAAGAATATCGTGATTTACCAGATCAAAGAACTTCTCTAAATCAATATCTACAACCCACAACCGATCGTCGCGAATATATTCTTGTGCTTGTTTTATCGCTTGATGTGCGCTTCTTCCTGGCCTAAAACCAAAGCTTGAATTTGAAAAGTATTGTTCGAATATTGGTGATAGAATCTGCATGAGCGCTTGTTGAACCAGCCTATCTATGACCGTAGGAATGCCCAAATCTCGTTGCCCACCTCCTGGTTTAGGTATACTTACACGCCTTACCGGCTGTGGCTTATATACATCTCCCAACAGAGAGTCTATGAGATTTTGTTCGTTTTCCGTAAACCATTGTTTTAACTGGACAACCGTCATGCCATCAATTCCGGCAGACCCCTTATTTGTCATTACACGTTTTAATGCTTGTCTTAGGTTGTCTTTTTGACAAACAGCCTCCATGATAGTTTTCGTTTCCTCCAAGGTTTGTTTCTGTGCTTGTATCGTAAACCTTTGCAGCTCCTCAAATGTCGCAGCTTTGATTCCGTCATCACCGCTTGCATTGTGGCTCATGTTTTTCAACATTTCTCTGTCTACTGCTCCGTGCTTATCGCTCATCTCAGATTTTCCTTGTCATTAAAAGATTCGGCCCTTCGCGTTTTTTTTTTCGCTACTATGGCTTCTGCTGACTTCTCTGCACACCTCCATACTGTTGCCAATAAGGCCGTTCGTTATTAAAAAAAAACGACTGCTTGCAGAGACCTCCCGGGGTAATGCACACTTTCTTCGCATGGGCTCCACTGAATTTACTACCACGGTATACGGATGACTATGTGGCTTCTTCGTCTAATGCCGAATTACCTACCGCGTAAGCCTTATATTCAGTTCCTGTTCGTTGGATCCATGTTTTCGTCATCAGCTTCCTTCAGATTTCACCTCACGGCGAACACCCTTGCCTAGACGTACAGTTCCGGTCATTTCGGCCTGCGAGAGACTTTCACTCCTGGAAAGTGCGCCATGCCCGGCGCACAAAGAGAGGCCCCGCGTTGCAGGGCCTCTCTTTTATTTCACACTATAATCAATCAATAACGCTCTTCAAAATACTTAACCAGCCGAGCAATGCCTTCATGAACCAATTTAGGATCGCGCGCAAAACACAATCTAAAATACCCAGCGCTAAACGGCCCAAAATCGGTTCCCGGCGCCAAAGCAACTTTTGCGGTCTTTAAAATATCCATCACCATTTCGGTACAATCTTTTTCAGGCGTTTTAATGAATAAATAAAACCCGGACTGAGGATAAGCAACTGATAAAATACCTTTTTTAACCAAAGGTTGCAGCCCTTGATAGGCAATTTCGCGATCTTGTTTAACCACAGCCATTTGCTCCGCCATTAATTCAGGATGCTCAAGTGCATATAATACCGCGTGCTGACCAGCGGCCGAAGGACAACAGATTGAAGCACTTTGAAGGGCGGCAAAAGCGTCAATCATATGTGCCGGTGCCACCACAAAACCAATGCGCCACCCGCTCATTGAAAAATTTTTTGAAAATGAACCAATACGAATAACATATTCAGAATTTTGCACAAGCGGCGTTGCCGAATAAAACTCGCCCTCAAAAACAAAATGTTCATAAACTTCGTCAGAAACAAAATAAATCTTATGTTGCTCACAAAAATCTTTGAGTGCTATAACATCGTTTTTACCCAAGGTTACACCGGTTGGGTTTGATGGATTGGCTATAATAATCATCTTTGTTTTTGGTGTTACGGCAGCTTTAATGCGATCCAAATCGCACGACCAGGTTAATGTACCATCGCTTATCTGCTGCGTAAAAATAGCATCAACAAAAACCGGAACGGCCTTGGCCATTTTGACGATATTTTGATAAACCGGGTAGGTTGGCGCTGGTAAAATAACTTCGTCGCCAGCATTGAGCAACCCTAAAAGACAGGTTGTTAAACCACCAACGCTGCCATGTGTGATAAAAACATGCTGAGGATTAATGGCCGCGCCGTGTTGAGCTTCAAGGTATTGCGCTATTTTTTCACGCAAAGGCATAATACCCATGGCATTAACGTAATAATCGGCTTTATCGGTCATTAACAATTCGCGAACATGTTCACGAATTTCTTTTGGCACACCGCCAACGCGCAATGCACCCTGAGAAAATGAAATGCAATCTGGCGTCGCTTGTGCGTGCGCTTCTATTTTTTTAAACATCGGTGTTTGCAACGAAATCATAAATCGAAACTCCTGAAGCTCATTTGTCATCCCAGCCCTAACCCATAACCGTCCGTAATTTGAAAAGTTTTATTACTGCCGTTTTGTCATCCTGAACTTGTTTCAGGATCCATCCTAATCGTTATTGCATAACCTTAAGATGGATCCCGGCTCGGTGGCCGTGATGACAAATTTTGCAATATTTTCTTGATAAAAAAATGCACATTTCAAAGCATTGGACAATTACAAACGAGGTCCTTGATGACAATAAAGTATTTTTTATTTCAAAACCATGCAACTCAAAACAAATATCCCAACAAATGCGACAACGAGTTGGTTAAAATATCGGTCTATAAAAACCTTAACCCGTGCGCCCAATAATTTAATAAGGCCCGCAATGAGGAAAAATCTCCCTCCGCGAGCGAGAATAGAATAAAACATAAATGGCAAAATTGGCAAGTGACAATATCCGGCCGAAATCGTTACTGCCTTATAAGGCAACGGCAAAAAACCGGCCATAAAGATAGCCCAATGCTGATATTCGTGATATTTGGCAACCATATTGTAAAAGGTTGCCTCGGATATTATCCAGGTAACCAAAGCGGTGCCAACACTTTTCCATAATACCGCGCCTATAAAATAGCCAAATAAACCACCAAAAACCGAGGTCACCGTAGCAACAAAAGCATAAAACAGAGATCGTTTTGGTTTTTCAACGCAAAACAAAATAAGTAAGGGATCGACAGGAATAATGAGAAACGACGATTCAATGAAAAACAATATCGATAACCACCAAATGGCATGCGGCGAATCGATTTTTGTTCCCATCCAATTATAAACTTTTCTGATAACATTCATTTTCTCTCTCCGTTAAAAAACATAATAACGAGAAAGGCGCCTTTAAAAGCGCCTTTCAACTAATTTTGCTTACTTTAACAAATTTTTTAGATATTCATCAATACGGTCAATCGCAATCCGTTCTTGAGTTAATGTATCGCGGTTTCGCGCCGTTACCGTATTATCGTCAAGCGTTTGAAAATCATAAGTAAAGCAAACCGGCGTCCCAATTTCATCCTGACGGCGATAACGCTTACCAATAGACCCTGAATAATCGTATTGAACACGATACCCTTTGCTCTTAATATCGGCATACATTTTTTCGGCCTGCTCTGAAAGTTTATTGGTTAATGGCAGTATAGCGGCCGTAACTGGGGCAATGCGTGGATTGAATTTGAGCACCGTACGAACCTCGCCTTCAACTTCATCTTCGTGATAAGCATCAAAAAGCATGGTCAAAAACAAACGATCAACGCCAACCGAACATTCAACAACATGCGGCACATAACTTGTTTTGGTTGCCTCATCAAAAACGGCTAATTCTTTGCCCGAAGCCTTTGAGTGCTGCGTAAGGTCAAAATTGCCGCGATTGGCAATTCCCTCAAGCTCTTTCCACCCAAAAGGGAAGTTATATTCAACGTCAATACAAGCTTTAGAATAATGCGCAAGTTCATCAGATGCGTGAGCGCGCATACGAATTTTTTCTGTATTTAATCCAAGGGCTGCAAAAAAGTTTTTGCGGCGGTCACACCACAATTCAAAAAATTTCTCGGCGGCTTCTTCTTTACAAAAAAACTCCATTTCCATTTGCTCAAATTCACGCACACGGAACAAAAATTGTTTTGGCGTAATTTCGTTTCTAAACGCTTTTCCTATTTGAGCGACTCCAAAAGGGATCTTTACACGATTACTCGTCAAAATATTTTTAAAATTAACAAAAATGGTTTGTGCCGTTTCGGGACGCAAATAAGCAACGCTGGCACCATCACTCATGGCTCCAAGATTGGTCTGGAACATGAGCTGAAATTGACGGACCCCGGTCCAATTTTTGATTCCGCAGGAAGCACATGGTTTTTCAAGGTCAATATCATCAGCTCGAAAACGTTTTTTGCAATTTAAGCAATCGACCATTGGATCACTAAAGTTATCAAGATGGCCCGATGCCTTCCAAACCTGAGAAGCACCTAATATCGCCCCATCGAGCAATAAAACTTCTTCGGGAAAGCTGGTCATGCTCGCCGTCCATGCCGCTTTAATATTCTGTTTTAATAAGGCGCCAAGTGGCCCAAAATCATACACCCCATTAAGCCCATCATAAATTTCGGCCGACTGATAAACAAACCCTCTGCGTTTACACAGAGCAACAATTTTTTCCAAGGTAACTGTAGTTGATGCCATAGCCCATCCTTGCATACAAATTTTTACGTTTTTTACCCTACCAATCTAACGTTATTTGCTTTGTATGGCAAGGCAAAATCCCCCGTCACCAAAAAACGAACAAGGCCCTTGGTGTTTCCACCAAAGGCCTTGTTATCCCTAAAATCCCCAATCCAAATTTTCACTATCAAATACATGGTTATCGGTTTTAATACCATGGATCAGGTACCTATTAAGCATAAGAAAAGAGGCTCACATTTGCAAACGCCCTCAAAATCGCCTTTTTTGCTTAAAAGCCGCTATGATTAACACAGCCTGAAAACAAAGCTTCGACCAAATTTTACTCAACCACGCAAAAATGGTATGTTGGACCTAAAAAAAAGTCCAACCCCCTAAACCTATAAATGTGGACACTATGAATTCATTTCAAATTCGTCAAAAGTTTTTAGATTTTTTTGCCAAAAATGGGCATACCATTGTCGCTAGCTCTTCGCTCATACCGGCAGAAGATCCTACCTTGCTATTCACCAATGCTGGCATGAACCAATTTAAAGATCTTTTTTTAGGCAAAGAAAAACGCTCATATAAACGTGCAACCACGAGCCAAAAATGTGTCCGCGCTGGCGGTAAACATAACGACCTTGAACAAGTTGGTTTTACCGAACGCCACCTCACCTTTTTTGAAATGCTCGGCAACTTTTCGTTTGGTGATTACTTCAAAAAAGAAGCCATTCCATTTGCCTGGGAATTTTTAACCAAAGAGATAAAGCTTCCGGCAGAAAAATTATATGTGACCGTCTATAAAACAGACGACGAAGCGTTTGATATTTGGCACAAAACCGTTGGCATCCCAGCCGACCGCATCACCCGCTTGGGAGAAAAAGATAATTTCTGGCAAATGGGCGACACCGGTCCTTGCGGCCCATGCACCGAAATTTATATCGACCGCGGCATTGAAAAAGGTTGTAAACAACCCAATTGCGCACCAGGTTGCGATTGCGATCGCTTTATGGAAATTTGGAACAACGTTTTTATGCAGTACGAACGCCAACCGGACGGTTCGTTACAACCGCTCAAACAAACGGGCGTTGATACCGGCATGGGACTTGAACGATTATGCACCGTCCTTCAAGGCGTAAGCACCGTATTTGATACCGACCTATTTACCACGATCATTACAAAAACCGAGGCTATTTCTGGCCGCAGTTATGCTCAAGGCGATGCCAACATAAAAGCGGCATTCCGCGTACTTGGCGACCATGTCCGCTCATGCAGCCTTTTGATTGCTGATGGCTGCAGCCCATCAAATGATGGCCGGGGTTATGTATTGCGTAAAATCATTAGACGTGCGGCACTTTTTGCTCAAAAATTATCGGACGATCAGCACTTATTTTCAAAACTCGCACAAGAATTTATCTCGTTTATGGCGCCCGTTTTTCCTGAACTTGAGGTCAATAAAAAGCTGATTATATCGATCCTTGATAATGAAATTGAACG
>CAZLQB010000062.1:0-6899 GCA_964561585.1 uncultured Pseudomonadota bacterium | reverse complement strand
TTAATGCTTTTTTGGTTAACCCTGACGGACAATTATGGATTCCGCGTCGTTCAGCGCATAAAAAGCTATGCCCCTTATGTTTAGATGTGGGGGTTGGTGGACATGTTGGCGCTGGTGAAACGTACGAACAAGCCTTAATTCGCGAGGTTATGGAAGAGGTTGCTATCGACTTATCAACGGTCCCGTTTCAGTTGCTTGGCAAATTAACGCCACACGAGCATGGAATTACGGCTTTTCAGCAAGTTTATAAGATTGCGGTTGATAAAGCTCCGCAATATAACCCGGACGATTGTATGGAATATTATTGGCTAGCGCCAGAACAAGCGATTGATAAGATTGCAGCCGGCGAAAAGGCCAAAAGTGACCTTATGACGTTACTGCGGTTTTTCAAGCAGGGTTGCATTGACAAGCAGTCATAAAAAATATAATCTAGCAATAGAAAACGTGTAAAAGTCGATTAAGGTTTTCGCAAAATCTTAACAGTTTCAAGCAAACCAGAAAGGGTATCATGGAAACTAACCCCGCTACGCCGGTTGGCATTACGAGTTTATCTCGCTAATCAAGGTTTGCTTTTTTTTTAATTTCTTAAATTTTCTGTTTTTTTATAAATAAGCTATTTTTCAGAGCAAATCTTGAACCGTATTTTGCTATTACATTTACAATTAAGAAAGGTTTAAGATGTCTAAAAAATGTGATGCATATATCACGATAAAAAATGTTAAAAAGAGTTATCGCTGTTCTGACGGTAGTGTTAAAAATGCGCTTAATGGTGTTTCGCTGAGTATTAATCAGGGTGAAATACTTGGGTTGCTTGGCGTTAATGGTGCCGGTAAAACAACCTTATCATCAATTTTGGCCACATTGCACCCTCCAACATCGGGCGAAATTACGTTTAACGGAAAATCAATTTACGATGATTTGATGAATTTTAGGTTACAAGTTGGTTTTTGCCCACAACGGCCAAACCTTGATAAATCGTTAACGCTTGAGCAAAATTTACGTTTTGCTGGGCGTTATTATCGTATGTCCGAGGACGTGATTACTGAGCGATTGGATAAGTTGGTAGCGCAATTTGACCTGGGTGATTATTTGGGCAAAAAGGCGGACGAGCTTTCGGGCGGTTATCGACAGCGCTTTATGATTGCCCGTTGTTTAATGCATTCGCCCAAGTTGGTACTGCTTGATGAGCCAACGGTTGGGCTTGATCCTCATATACGCCATCAATTGTGGGCAATAATTAAGGAACTTAAAAAAGATGGTGTTACCGTTGTTTTAACCACGCATTATCTTGATGAGGCCGAACAACTTTCTGACCGTGTTTGTGTTATCAATAAAGGGTCGATTAAATTAATTGATACACCAGCAAAGCTTTTGGCCGATTTTAAGAAGAATAATTTGGAAGACGTCTTTTTGGCGTTAATACAAGACGGTGTTGATGACGAAAATAAATAAAAAAACCGTTTGTCTTATTTGGTCATGCTGGGCCCTGTCCTGAACTTGATTCAGGAGTGATTCAGCATCCATCTTAGAAGGCAATATAGGATGGACCCTGAAGCAAGTTCAGGGTGACAAAGAGCCGATTGCAAGCGCGTGCAAAAAACTAAAGCATTAAAACTAAGGATGCGATTATGTCATCTATACTTCAATTCCACCCTAACATTTTTAAACAATTATTACGGGCAAAGCTTACCAATATATGGAGTGTGCTTGCCGAGAAAATTATTAATATTTTTGTTTGGGCTGGATGCGTTATTTTTGTTGCCGGTTATTTGATGCAGTCTTTCGGTTTAGCCAAAGATTTTGGACCATTTCAACTTGCTGGTATATTGGCGTGTGTTGGATTATTTGAGCTTTATGGCAATACGGCAACGCTTGTTTCTGACCTTGAGAATGATCAAACCATTGTCTATTACCTTACTTTACCGTCGTCGATAATTACGGTTTTACTGAGCTATGTTTGCTATTATCTGATTATGAGCATGAGTATGAGTTTGGTATTATTGCCGTTCGGTAAACTTTTGTTATGGAATAAATTTAACCTAGCGAATGTTTCGTGGTTAAAGTTGCTGTTTTTTTTAACGCTCATTAACCTTGTGTGGGCAACGCTTGTATTTGTTTTTGCTGCATATTTACCATCACTCCAAAAGCTTGGTATGATTTGGTGCCGCGTAATATGTCCATTGTGGTTTTTTGGCGGGTTCCAATTTTCATGGGCAAAAGTGCATGCGGTATTGCCGGTGTTTTCATATGTAATATTATGCAATCCCGTTATGTATGCCAGCGAGGGGATACGTGGGGTGCTTCTTGGGTCCGAAGGCTATTTGCCTTTTTGGCTCTGCTTTACCGTTCTTGCCGCCCTTTATATTGTTATTAGTTTTTGGGCTTTTAAGGCGCTTAAGAAACGCTTAGATTTGGTGTGAGTTTCCTTGTTAAGGTTATACCAAATCAATAGGACGCAATTCTATGGAATATTTTGAAAATAACTGTTTAATCTTCTTGGCGGTTTTTTTTGGCAATTGTAAAAAGGCTAAGTCTAGTGCCGTTTGATCGTAAATGTTTGTTATATTTATAAGTGTTTTTTTTGCTACAGCATTTGGCAACATATCAAGAATTGCTAATATGCACGATATATGTCCTTCTTGTGCGGCACGATGAAGAGGCGTATTGCCATCATTGTCATGGTCTGATAATAGTAAAAACCTTTCTACTCCAGAGAAATAACTAAGTACTGTTGTTAACATGTCTATGTCGTGGCGACTTGTAATGATTTGAAGCGTTGTTTCATTAATAAGCGTGGTATTTAGAAGGGTTTTAAATCGTTCTTCATTCGTTAGATCTTTAAGTATTGTGTTAAGAATATCGGTATTTCCATACATTGCTGCAACGTGCGCTGCGGTGAATCCGCTATTATTCTTAGTATTTATGAAGTCGTTTTTTGTCTCATGAGAATCTATTGACGAAAGTATCGTTTTTGCGATTTCATTTCGGCCGCATTGTGCGGCTATATGGAGCGCCGTATCACCTTTTCTTCGATCGCGAATATTAGTGATATCAAGCCCAAAACTTATGGCGTGTTGCACCGCAATGTTGCAGTCGAATATAACGGCATTTAGAAAATAGCGCGACCAATACATTTTTTTTATGTTTTCGATGCTTGTTTTTTGATGACATTGAGGGCAATGCGGGTGTACTTTTTCGTGCAATTCTTTGTCGAATAGCTGATAAAGGCAACTTTGGTGATATTGTTTATTGTGTTCGCACGAGAGGAGGGATGCGCTTGGGTGAACGTCTGTTATTTCTTCATCACAGCCGGCACAATGAGGCGCTGAAAGGGATGATGTCGTAGCCCCCATGGCAGATAACGTTATTTTTTGGTTAGGGTAAAAAGTGAAAAAACAAAAAATGAACAAAGAGCAGAGTCTTTTTTGTGTGGTGGTTTTCATTTTTACAAAACCTTAGGGCTAAATGTTGCATAAAATATGGTGCGGTTTTGTTCGCGGCACATATCGGTCCAATGGGTGGAATATATCTCCTGCCAAAAAACCGGGTCTTCCGAAATGGCAAACTTGTTACTCGCGTTAATTACTCCATTAATGTATTCCCATAATGATGGCACATCGGTTGATATATACATTTTACCCGTTGATTTGAGCTTTTGATGGGCAAGGGTAATAAGGGTATCGTTGATGACTCGGCGGTTATTGTGCCGGCGTTTCATCCACGGATCTGGGTGGAAAATGAATATATTGTCGACCGAATTATCTTCGAATATATCTTCGAGGCACATATGCCCATTGCCATGAAGCGCCAAAACATTCGTTATGTGTTGTTCGGCTATTTTTTCGTGCAGTAATTCAACGGCAAGTTTTCTCACCTCTGCTCCGACAATTAATCGAGTTGGGTTTTGCTGGGCATAATCAAGGATAAATGATTCTTGGCCAAACCCTATTTCAAAATCGATTAGGGAGGTGCCGCCGTCGCCCAGGTGGCTATGGCGTCCAGGGCAGGAGGGTGAGCCTGCCCCGGACTTTGATCCGGGGGCCTGCATAGAGGTTAATAATTCATTAAGCTTCTTAAAACGATAATTATAACTCAAAGGATTTGTATGTGTTCGTATGCGCATGTATATTCTCTTATATTTTTTTACTTTTTTCGATAAGGGCATAATAATAGCAATAAAGTGTGGTTTTGTGGATAAAAAACGAAGGATTAAGCAGTGAGTAACATTAAAAAGCTAGAAACGATTTTAGATCTTGAGCAATTTTTGACCCATGATGCAGATAAAACCCTGTTGTTATTTGATGTAGGGGATGTTTTATTGGTTCCCGAAGGTGCTTTATTGCAGGGTGAAGTTAAGAAAATGCGCGAGCAATTGCGCGCCGAGCACTTATCCCCACTTGGCGATGAGCGGCATAAGCATTTGTGGAGCCAAATATTGATTAACGAAAAGCGTCAGCTTGTTGAAGCCCATACGCCAAAAATTATCAAAGATTTACAAGAAAAGGGCGTTAAGATTATGGCCTTAACCGCTTTGCAAACTGGGCAATTGGGTGCTATTGAAAGCATGGAAGATTGGCGTTTGGCTCATTTGGCTAGGCACGGCATTCATTTTACGCCGGTGGCACAAAATCAAGAGCACTTTGTTCTTGATGAATTATATCAAGATGGGTTTAGCCCGGTGTATAAAAAAGGGGCCTTGTTTACCTATAAACAATCAAAAGGGCAGGTATTAACTGCCTTTTTAAACCGTATTAATTGGATGCCGCAGCACATTGTTTTTGTTGATGATAAACGAGCAAATATTGAAGATGTTGCCGAGGCGTCAGATAAATTGGCCATTCCATTTACTGGGGCTCATTATCAGGTTGCTAAAAATCTGGCAAAAAGGCTTGATAAACAATTAGCCGATTTTCGCTTTAAGCACCTTGTTGAGCATGGGATCTGGTTGGATGAGGATGAGGCGCTGGCTTTAATGAAAGGGTAGTTGTTTTTGTATTTACAATGTATATACATTGTGATAACATTGTTATAATCAAAAGAAAGGAATTTTATGATTAAAAAATTAGCAAAACATGGCAATAGCTATGCGATTGTTATCAGTAAACCAATTATGCAATTGCTTGGTATTGACGCCGAGAGCCATCTTGATCTTAAGATCGAAAAAGGGGGGCTTTTTCTTCGACCAGTTGCTCAGGTGAAATCGATTGCAATTGTTTCTAAGAACCCTAAAATACAGCGTGTTTTTGAAAAAAATCTTAAGAAATATAGGCCGGCTTTAAAAAAGTTATCTAAAAATTAGTAGGAACGTTGATGTTCTATTTTTTGACCATTGATGAGGTTCTTAATTTTCATGATGTTTTGATTTCTGAATTTGGTGGTTCTTTTGGTGTGCGGAGCCAAGAGCTTTTAGATTCGGCGCTTGCTCAGCCTAAAAGTGTTTTTGCTGGAAGGTTTCTGCATGAAGATGTTTTCGCGATGGCTTCGGTATATGCTTATCATATAATTAAGAACCACCCCTTTATTGATGGTAATAAGCGGACTGGTATCGTTGTTGCTCTGAACTTTTTAGAAATCAATGGTTATATGGTTAATTTTTCACAAAAAGATCTTTACCAAATAACTATCGATATTGCTACATCAAAGCTTTCTAAGGAACAACTGGCTAAAATTTTAAAAAAAGCTGTCGTTGTTAAGACTCGAATTTCTTCATAATCGCGTTTAACGAATACCGCTTTTTTCCAAAATCGGCCAGCGGATCGCCAACTTTATCCAATCGCTTTTCAATGTTTTTTATCGTAAATTGTTGAGCAGTGAGGCCAGCAATTTCAACCTCGTCCCAAGTAACGGGTGTGGCGACCGGGGCGCCGGGCAGCGCGCGGACGCCATAAGGGCTAACGGTGGTTTGCGCAAAAGAATTACGCGTGGTATCAATAAACATGCGGCCTTTGCGTTTATCAAGCCGAACCTCCGTTGTTAATTGTTTTTCGCCTTCAACGGTGACTAAATGGGTGGCAATGGCTCGAGCGCAGATGCGAACCTCGTCAAAAGGGGTCTTTCTGTTGAGCGGAACAATAATATGCATACCGCGTGATCCGGTGGTCATGGCAAATGAATTTAGGCCAAAAGCATCAAGCAGCTCGCGCAGGGCGAGTGCCGTTTGTCTGACGAGCGCAAAATCATTTTTACCGGGGTCGAGATCAAAAATCATTTTGTCAGGATAATCGAGCCTGGGAATACGTGATAACCACACATGGGGCGTTATGCAGGCTTGATTAGCTAGATATATCAACGTTGCCGCATCGTTACAAATAACGTAGGTATTATGCCCGCCATCCTGCTTGGGCACCTCAACTCTTTTAATCCATGATGGAAAATAATCACCGATATCTTTTTGATAAAAGCCTTCCTCGTTAATGCCGTGGACAAATCGATGCATGGTGACTGGGCGATCTTTCATGTGCGGCAACATTACTGGCGCTATGGCCATGTAATAAGCAATAAGGTCGCCTTTGGTGATATTATCTTGTGGGTATAATACTTTGTCTTGATGGGTAAGTTCGACGGCGCGTCGGCCGATTTTAATACTATTCATTACCGGTCTCCTTTATGATGTTCATAATTGTTAGTGTTTCACAAAGGAGCGTTAAAAGTCGAATGTTTGCTTATGGGCTGGGTGTTGGCACAAAGCATACGGGCCAGGAGATATCTCCTGGCCCGTAGATAAAGGCATTTTGTGTGACTAATGTAGATTGATAGCCGTTGTGCCGATGCTAGTATTATTTCATGTTAGATAGAAAAGCTTCATCGGCTTTATTTAGCAAGGCCAATGCATCGGCAATCTGGTTTGTCACTGCTGCACGCCCATCTGCAAAATACATATTGGGAAAGTAATTCGGCAC
>CAZLQB010000061.1:0-7013 GCA_964561585.1 uncultured Pseudomonadota bacterium | reverse complement strand
AGGCGTATCTCGAAAAGCACTTCTTAATGCTTCGGAAGAAACATTTTAACCCTTTAAAATTATACGTGAATTATGATCAAGTTAGGCGTTATTGGACTTGGTCACATGGGCGGGTATCATGCCTCCGTGTGCCAACAATCATCAAATATTCAGTTAGTTGCTGTTGCTGATAGCAGTGAGCTAAATTTGCAAAAAATCAAAAACCCCGCAATCATCACTTCAACCGATTATCATGAATGGCTGGACAAGGTTGATGGTGTTATTATCGCTGTACCAACCGAAGCACATTACGCGATCGCCAAAGATTGTTTGCAGAACGGCAAACACGTTCTTATTGAAAAGCCATTGACCAAAAATATGGCCCAAGCTCAAGAACTTTTTGATATTGCACAACAAAAAAACCTCACGCTCCATGTTGGCCATGTTGAACGGTTTAACGGCCCGGTTCAAGAACTCAAAAAAATTATCAATGAACCATACCTTATCGAATGTCACCGTATGGGGCCATTTGTGCCTCGCGTACAAAAAGACAGCGTCGTCCTTGACCTTATGATCCATGATTTGGACCTTGTGCTAAATTTTGTGGCAAGCCCTATTAAAACTATAAGCGCCCTGGGCAAAAAGGTTTATAGCCAAAATTGCGATATTGCCAGCGTACAAATAGGATTTGAAAATGGCGCCATGGCCCACCTTGTTTCAAGCAGAGCATCACAAATCAAGGCAAGAAGTATGGTCATTCATCAAAAAAATGAATTTATTCAGCTTGATTTCACCACCCAAGACCTCTTAATTCACCGCCACAGCAGTTCAAGCGTCCAGGTTGGCCCGGACCAGCTTAAGTACAAACAAGAAGCGCTTATTGAACGCTTATTTGTCCACAAAGACAATCCGCTCAAACAAGAAGTCGAACATTTTGCCAACGCCATTAAAACAGAAACAAATCGACTCAACCCAGAACAAGATTTACCGGCATTAGATGCCTCACTTAAAATCGAAAAACTTCTGGGCTTAACATTATGATCGCTATTATTGCAGGTAAAGGACGGCTTCCCGTCCACGCCTGCCAAAGTCTTTTGAACAAACAAAAGCCGTTTTTTGTTATCGTCCTATTTCCTGAAGACAATTTTGATCAAATTCAGGTAGTTGTTGGCACTCAAGCAAAGGTTATTGCACAGCAATTTTATAAGGTTGGAAGCATTTTACAAACACTCAAAGAACACAATACAACCCAACTCCTCTTTATTGGCAAGGTCGATAAACAACATCTCCTTTCCCATGTGAAATTTGATTGGCTTGCAATAAAGCTACTCGCATCGTTGGTTTACAAAAGCGACTCGGCCATCATGGAAAAGCTTTTACAAGAGCTTGCAGTTAATGGTATTGAAGTCATTAGTCAAGCCGATGTGCTTGATGCGCTTATGGTCCCGCCTGGCATATTATGCGGCAAAATGAGTCCTGAAATTGAAAATTGTATAGCCGCTGGCATGAAGGCTGCGGTTACATTATCAGAATGCGATATTGGCCAAACAGTTGTGGTAAAAGACAAAATGATCATAGCGGTTGAAGCAATTGAGGGAACCGATAGTTGTATTAAAAGAGGTATCGAGCTTGGTAAAAATGATGTAGTCATTTGCAAAGCTGCACGTCGAAATCAAAATAGAAAATTTGATTTGCCAACGCTTGGAACTCATTCGCTCAAGAACATTCAACCTGGACAAGTTGCCGCGATCGCATGGCTTGCTACCCATACCTTTATAGCCGATCAAGAAGAATTTGTCAGCAAAGCGGAAGCGCTGGGCATCACCCTAGTTTCCTATTCCCTAGAACTCAAGTAGGTCACCCTCGGCCACTTCATGGCGCTTGCAAAAACCGGCACAAACCTCAAAGGCATAGCGGGCATCAGCAACTGATGGAAGTAATTCTTCCGATTCTGGTTGCGTATCGTGATAAATTTTCACAATTTTTTTATCGTTATCTAAAAACAAAATATCTAAAGAAAGATAGGTATTTCTCATATAAAAAAAGCGCGGGGCTATGTCATCAAAAACAAAAAGCATCCCTTGCAATTCATCCATTTTTGTACGGTACATAAGGCCTTGTGCCCGTTTTTCTGGGGTATCGGCACGTTCAAATTCTATGGTTATTTTACTAAGTTTTTTTTCAGGTTGCTGTGAGATAATGGTCAAAGAACCATCACGTTGAAAATTGGTCGGCTGCGTTGCACCGTTTTTTGATGTTGATCGATGAAAAACTCTCTTTTTTGGCGTCACTTGCGTTAGGCGATCCTTATTCGAACACCCCGATAAGCAAAGGGAAAAGACTACCAAAAACACTTCATACCCAGTGATCTTCATTCCTTCCATCCCCTAAAAATAAATCCTTAATTCTTTGAAAAATTTAGTTTAGCAATAAAGCAAAACAATAAATAGGGTGATTGTTGATTTATTAATTCGCATAGCCTAATTGTTTTTGAATGGTTGGATAAAATGGCCCACACTTCCACATCACCAAAGAACCTAACTTTGAGACAATCAAAGACCCAATAAAGCCTCCACCTGCAACAAAAAGATTAGATCGAACAATATTCGTAATCTTATCCGCAATTTCATTTATTTTTGTTGGGTCCTGCTTATATTCTTGCTTAATTTTCCCAATATCAAAATATGACATTAATTTGCATAGACCAAAATTCTTCAAAATAATATCAAGAATTTCTTTGCTCGTGACAGCGTCATCAGCTTTTTCTCTTTTTTTCATAAGCCCTAAAAACTCAAGGGTTCCGACAGCTCTTAATCTAGCAGCAGATCCAAGCACAAAAGCATCTTTTATTTGTTTATTCAATTCAACCATTGACCCATCAATACCATCAGAACACTCCTTGCCGAGTTTCTTGGCCATATCATCACTCATCCACCCTTTTTTAACAAAAAGATTTAAAAAACTTTCACCCCAAGCAGGAAACCTATCTTGATATTTTTGAGTAAATTTCTTTCCCCAATATTCCCCAAGACTTGAAAAAACATACGATAAAATACGATATTCAACATAATAAGCTTTAATGTTAACGTTTTCTTTTTGCTCATAATTTGCTAAAACGTCATCAAGAAAAAAGTCTTTACCTATGTGATACCTTGTTTCAAGCTGATCTCTAACTCCTATCTTAAACTCTTTATCATAAACATCAGCTTGCGTGCAATGGATCAAATCCTGCCATGAAAGCATAATAAGTGGTAAAAATGTTTCGGCAAGATCTCCTATTAATTCTGGGCGAATAACCCCCTGGGTTGCATCACCAATTTGTTCAATTTGCGAACCCAAATGCATATGAAGATATTCATGCACTTTTTTAAAAAGACTTTTTTCACCTGTTTTTAAAGCATTAAAAACAGCACAGCGTAAATATTGATAATCTCTCGGCCAAATTGAATCAATACCTCCACTATTTTCTTTCAAAAACGTCTTGTCATAAAAAAACTTTTCATTTCCACGTGGTCGCGATTCCTTGTTAATCGGATAACAATCCTCATCAAACGTCTCAATCGTTCCAACTTCATCAAATAATAAACAGTGAAATAAGTGATAATACCCTAACACAGCAGCAACCTTCCCCGCTTCTTTCAAATACCCAGGCACTTGTGTATTACCAGGAAACAAGAAAAAACCAGAAGCCGACTTAAGCGAAGATATATAAAGCTTAGCCAAATCAATTATACTTAATGACTCAACCGATGACTTTCCAATCATTTTATCAGCCAACATAGCACCGCTCATATCAGACCTTATTATAAACAAGCACCAAGTCGCCAAAGCAGAACGCAAACCACAATGAAGCATTATGGTTCGAAATAAACCAGACTCATGGTCTTTTAAATAAATAGCTAAAAGAGCCCTATACCCATCAAATAAATACGTTATTGCCGTAAACAAAGTATGCGTTTTTGATTCAATTCCTGTTGCGTTATTTTGTAAGTGAGCAAAAATTGAAAGCGTTGGCACAAATTCTTGTATTTCACGCATCAACGAAACAAAAGCTCGCCGACGACCGCCATCACCATCAAAAGGGAGCAATGACTGTCGTTGTTCTAGTTCAATTATAACATCAGTCAATATGGTTTGTGTTGTATGAACATGGGGCTGTAAATGCTTAAGATATACCGCAGTCAATCCGTGAATATCCTGCTTATGCAAAGCTGACAAAATACTTTTTAGCAATTCCCAAGCCTGAGCAAATTGCTTATCTTTGAGTTGATCAGCAACGGCAGCGGTTTTGCTCAGCGCATTAATCACAAAAACAATATCGGCCATGGTTAATGATGATTCGCGCTCAGATGCATTGCCTAAGTTTTGTTGGGCATGATTTAAAATCTTTAAAAAGCTTCCATTAATCAACCCTTTATGCAACTTATTAAGGCTGTCAAGAATCCCTTGCAGTGCGGCATCGCACTGACAGGATTCTTGTAGTTTAGCGCTTATATAAGCACATGACCGAGTAAGGCCTTTTACCAAATCAACGTTTTCAATAAAATTTTCATAACTTTCATAAGCCTGCAACATTAATGCGCGATCGGCATCAGAAACTAATTCAAGATTATGAGTGCGCTCATCTCCTTTTTTAACCATAAAATCAAAGGCTAATTTCTGCATTTTCTCAAAATCAAATCCTTTGAAACTATTTTGAGGCTGTTCAATGGCCTCTGAAATTGCCGGAAGATCACTTGAAATCTCAGCGCGTAATAAAACGATGTTGCTTATAAACAAATAAACAACAAACGAAAAAACGAAACGACTGCAAATTATCAGTCTTTTCATACCCGCCCCCAACTAAAACTTATTTTAAAATACCTGGTCCCACCCAAGGACAAAAATCGGCTGCAAAACACCGACCAATCGACACAACCAGTATGTCAGGAGTTGCACAACTGTCAAACAAAAGGGGAATCTTTACTGCCAGTAATTAGTCAATATGATGATCGGGTTGATCGGGCAAAGTTGACCATAAGCCCAACCATCGCAAGCATACTCATAAGGGCGGTCCCGCCATAGCTGATAAACGGCAACCCAAGCCCCTTGGTTGGTAATAACCCAGCGGTCACCATAAGATTTATTACAGCCTGAAGTGTAATAAATACGACAAACCCAAGTCCGGTAAAAAAAGTAAACGGACGGTCAAACCGCAAAACCAGGCGCAACCCATAAAAAAGAAACAAAAAATACAGGGCTATAACGATGCATGAACCAATAAACCCTGTTTCTTCCGCAATGATCGGAAATATAAAATCGGTGTGCTGCATAGGCAAATAGAAGAATTTTTGCTTAGAATTTGAAATCCCAAGACCCATCAACTGGCCAGACCCAATAGCTATAAGCGACTGAATTATCTGAAAACCCCTACCCTGAGGATCGGCCCATGGGTTTAGAAAAATTAAAATACGATTTAATCGATATGATTTAGAAAGGATAAGGAAAACACCGGCCGGCAACGTAAGCGCCAGCGTAACAAGCATGTGAACCATCCTAAAATTTGCCACAAAAAAGATAACGATCGACGTTACAAAAATGGTAACTACTGACCCAAAATCGGGCTGTTTAAGAAGTACCACGAAACTTACACCCAGAACGGTCAAAAACGGCAAATAACCGTGCAAAAAAGAGGTTATGTTATGCTGTTTTTTTTCCAGAAAAAAACCAATATACATAAACAGAAATATCTTCAAAAATTCACTTGGCTGCAAACTCAACCCCGCAAAACTCAGCCAACGATTTGACCCGTGCATACGCAACCCAAAGCCAGGCACCAAAGTCAAAGCCGTTAGAAATAACGAACCTAAAAACAAATACGGGGCCATGCGTCGCCAAAATTCAATGGGAATTGTTGCGCAGGCAAAAAAGCAGACAAGCGCCAACCCAAAATAGATGGCCTGCTTTTTCAAAAAATAATGGGCCGCCCCAAATTTTTCGAGCGCAAATACTGAGCTAGAAGAATAAATAAATACCAAACCAATTAACGTTAATAAGCCAACGATAGTTAAAAAGATGCGGAGATCACTCCGCGCACGATCAAAAATAACAGCCATGATAACACCTTTCTCTTTTTTATTCTCATCCCTCCATGAGTTTAGAAAAAAGTATAAGAAAGGAAAGGATCAGAACACAAGAATCTTAGTAAGCACCAAAAACTAGGTCCTAACACCAAGCTTTTTCACCAGTTCTTTAAACGCGTTACCACGTTCTTCATAATTTTTATAAAGGTCATAACTTGTGCCGCTTGGCGACAAAAGCACCTGATCACCTGTCGCCATAACCGTTGCAATATCGGTCATAACTTCTTCAAGCGTTGAAAAACAAGTCGCAGCCGAGGCAAAAACCTCGCACTCTTTGCCAAAGCAATATATTTTCTTGAGAATAAATCCATTATGCAGGCCGTTCCAGCCGTCGCCCGGGTGGCTATGGCCGGCAGGCCCTCCTGCACCTCCCTGGATACCTTTTAGTGATGCAAGCAAAGGTGAACGATCAACCCCTTTACCCAATCCCCCTAAAATCAAAATGATTGGGCGATTATTTTCGGCCAACCGTTTTACCGCCGCCTCAGTAGATTGTATAACCGTGGCCTTGGAATCGTTATAAAAATCAACGCCATGTATCGTTGCAACAAATTCACAGCGATGTTCATTGGTAATAGCAATATCATCTTTATTGGTCTTTAACCACCGACCGAGCGCTTCGGCATCGATACCTATTGAATAAAGAGCGGCAATAACATGTAGCCAGTTTTCGGTAAAGGTTACCGCTGGCAAATCGGTTAATGCAAAAACGACTTCGGTCCGTTCGTGTGGATTCGACTCCGCTGCGCTCCGCCCACCACGAACGAAATCATTTGCCGCCTGACTAATCGTCACCTGCCCATTTTCAATCGTCACAAAACCAACAGACGCTCGATTGAAAAGAGCAAGAAGGTCGCGATCTTCTGTATTAGTACTTACCAAATATATCTGACTTTTAATGCTCGGCAATTC
>CAZLQB010000060.1:0-7115 GCA_964561585.1 uncultured Pseudomonadota bacterium | reverse complement strand
GTGTAACACTACCAAACCAATACTCATCGAGCATTACATCGCCCACAACAACAATATCTTTTGTACCACAGTTTTTTAAGTAGTTAATTATTTGTTTCATTATCTATCCATCAACCTAAACATTTGTGTCTCATTTACTCATTGTTCGTCGAAAAATAAGGAACTATTGCCCACCCAGTTATTTTAAAGTAACTTTGACATTACTTATAACCCATTTTTAAAATTAAAAAAAGGAGCAAAAACGTGAAATTACACATATCGTACAATCATCCAGACCTTAACCAGGCAATCGAAATCGCTCACCAAACCGCTGAATTTGCCGATATCATCGGCATAGGGTCGCTATTGCTCTTTAAAGAGGGCGTTAAGGCCGTTAAATTGTTTAAAAGCACCTTCCCAAATAAAGAAATTTTTGCCGAAGCCAAAATCATTGAAAAAGCCCCTGACGCAGTAAGTATGCTTGCCCAGGCGGGCGCAAGCTATATTTCTGTACTTGCAGGAGCATTGCACGGAACTATCAAAAAAGCGGTTGAAACGGCAAGGCTTTTCGACGCTAAAATAGCGCTCGACCTTTTAGATGCCCACTCTATTGGCCAATAGTCGCACGATGCCAAAACCATGGGAATCGATATCATTATTCTTAACCGCCTACCCCAAAAAACGGAAGATACTATCGAAATAGAGTCTGAATGGCATAGCGCACGAGAAAACACCAATCTTCCTATTTTCTTTACCGGAAAAATCGACAAATCGAACATTCAACAAATAATTGACCTTAAGCCACAAGGCATCATGATCGGATCGGCAATAACACGCGCCTCGTCACCAAAACAGGAAGCGTATTATATCAAATCCTTAGTTTAAATAGTAACCCGAGATTTTTCATGAAAAATCATTATATAATAGCCGCCGTTGCATTAATCATACTAATAAGCGCAAATAGCTGTATAAAACCAATAATGGCAACAGATTTGCCTATCGTAAGGATTGAGATGATCAAATATGCACCAAAAGAAGCATTAAAGCCAAGTGGCCTCATCGATATAACTGATGTACAAATAAGCGATCATTGGAATTTATATGTTGGTTACGTTAATAATGTAAATCAACTCAAAGAAGAGTTAAAAACGCTTATACAAGACAAAACAAGCAATCCACTGGTTATTGCCGACAGACGCCGTCGTTATGGTTTTGAATTTAATGGTATGGTACTTCACGAATATTACTTTGAAAATCTTAAGGCAAACAGCAAAACGCTTGAAAAAGAAAGCCCACTTTACCAAGAAATCGAAAAAACCTGGGGATCATTTGATGCTTGGCAACAAGACTTTATCAATACTGGCAAATCTCGCGGTATTGGTTGGGCAATTTTATATATGGACCCGGCAACCAAGCAATTAACCAATCATTTTGTCATGGACCATGAAAATGGGCCAATCGCAGGGTTTAAGCCGATATTGGTTATGGACGTGTGGGAACACGCCTATATGGTTGACCATAAAGCAGGCGGCCGCGCCGATTATATAACCGCATTTATGAAAAATATTAATTGGGATATGGTGCTCAAGCGATACGCATAATTTTACCGCGCACCTTATATTTTGAGCTGGCCCTCAAGTTCTCCACTCGCAACCGCGTTTTCAGTCTTTCTCTTTTTCTTAAACTGAAGCTTATACAGTGAAGCCAATTCACCAACCGTCGTCGAACTCATCGCATCCTTATCTGGCCGATAGCCCATAAAGCGTGGAAACCTCAATGCATACCCTAGCGTTGTTGCCGTTTTACCAGCCGTATGCTGTGGCGATAAGGTAATCTCGTCAGCACGAATCATGCAAACAATTTTTGGATATACCCAGACATCAGGATAAAGGTCTTTGGCGCATTCAATATTAGCCGGACGATGGTCAACAACCAACTCGTCACACTCTTTTTTCTGAGCTCGCCACTCACCATCGGTCATTCCGGTGCCAATTTTGGCAACCGTTTGAAAGCTATCTTTATCGGCATTATAAACACCAACAAGCAAAGCCCCAATACCAAATGCTGCGCGTTTACCTTGGCCAAAATAGTACCCTAAAATGACACAGTCTATGGTGTCCTCAAGCGAACCTGATTCTTCACGCTTAAGCTTAATCCAGTTGAAATTACGCTTACCAGCCTGGTATTGAGCATCGATACGTTTAACGACCACACCCTCAAGACCAGCCGAAATATTTTGCTCAAAGTATTCTTTGAGGTGTTGGGCATCTTTAATTTTTTCTTCTTGGATTGGAATCATTATCTGGCTTTTGGCAATCGCTTTATCTTCAAATAATTCGAGCATAAGCGCTCGGCGTTTATTATGCGGTTGATCCAAAAGTGATTTACCGTCTAAATAGAGTAGATCAAAAAAGTACAAACGGAGTGGGAAATCTTGCATAATTTTATCAATACCATGCTTGCGCTTGCGCTTAACCGTTTCTTGAAATGGTAAAAAGCTCCCGGTTTCAATATCATAAGAAATTGCTTCACCCTCAATAATTGCGCTCTCAACAGGCAAATCATTAACGGCTTGGGCTAAATCGGGAAACATGGATGACATATCTTGCAAATTACGTGAGAAAAAATGCACTTCAGTTTTTGCACCGCTTTTGTTAACGTGGACCTGCAATCGAAACCCATCAAGTTTTGGCTGTGCAACGCAATCGCCCAATTTCTCAAAAATAGCCTCAGCACTTTCCATGCGTTCGGCCGCTGATGGCCTTATAGGAATCCCTGGCGTGATTGCCATGTGCTCAATTCCCTTAATGCCCTCGTCCTTAAGCGGCTTGATAATTGCACCAATATCGGCACAAATATTATAGCCATTCTCAAGCGGTTCACGAATTGATTTGTCGCCGCAAGCCATCCAGGAAAAAGCATCAAGCAACGTCATATCAGAAAAGCCCATGCGTAATTTACCGAGAATAATACGCACGACAAATTTTGCCGACAAAGGGTCCAGCGTACGCAATAACTCCTCAATGAGTTCTTCTTTAACCTCTTGAGAGCCTATTCCTGCAATGCTATGGATTTTGTGCAATGCTCGATTTACCTCGGTCACCGTCAATGGTTCTCCAGCCGATAAATTCCATCCGCCCATCCCGACAACAAGGCCACAATCACCCAAAGTATCCAACGTAGCTTTAATGTGATCAACGGTATGATTTTGCAAGCGAGCGATAACTTTAAACAAACTTTTTTCGGCAAAATTAAATTGAGTGCCGATATGCGGCGGATTTAAACTTCCAAGAGAGATATAAGAAATAATCACCGCTTCATTTGACGTCGCCTTCTTAAAAAGATCGGCCAACAAAACCGTCATTTGGGTGCGCGAGGATTCTTTCTCAATAACCTCAAAAGCTTCTGCTAATTCTCTAAATTTCATAAATTTCCTACAGGTTTATTGTTTTTATGAATCTCTACTTGCCCACCATTTTTTTATATTATCATGATGCCGAACAATTAACCATACACACATGAAAGCAAGAAAAAGAAAATGTTTAATATCAAAAATAGTTAACCAAAGCGCAGCTAAACTCATTGCAACAATAGCAATCAGCGATGCGGCAAATACTCGGCGAGTTATCAATAAAACCAATAACCACGAAAAGCAAAAAATCAATAACAATATCGGTGGATATACATAACCAATAATACCAACCATTGCAGCAACGCCCTTACCCCCACGAAAACCGATAAAACACGAATAGGCGTTACCCATTAAAAGCACGCATGCCGTGATAAGCAGCATTGCAACATGAATGGAATTTGGCAAATTTTGCAATAAAAAATTATCGCAACAATATAAAGTTGCCCACGCCTTACCAGCGTCAATCAAAAAAACTAATGCAAAATATTTTTTTCCGAGAACTCGAGCAATATTGGTTGCCCCAATATTACCAGAACCATGCTGCGTGATATCAATACCGCCGACGATTTTACCAAGCCAATAACCGGTTGGAATTGCCCCAGTGATATATGCGATGACTAACGAGATCAGCAAACAAACCCCCATTGAAAAAAAGATGTATCCCGGCTCAGTGGCCGGGATAACAAACTCTTTGATTTATTTATGGTAGCGGCACTGGGATTCGAACCCGGGACCTACGGATTATGATTCCGTCGCTCTAACCAACTGAGCTATACCGCCACCTATGATGCGCCTTGTTTAGAAGCGCATTGATTTTACATTGAAAATATCAAGGACAAAATTAAACAATGCTCTCAAAAATATTATACCAGCTAATATAGTTGCTACAATACCAAGCATCCATGTTGTTGCAAAGTTTTTTACAACAGGCCCACCGAAAACAAATAATATGATACCTGTTAAAAAGGCCGTTATATTCGAATCCATAATAACCATCAAAGCACCCGAGAATCCGTCATCGATAGCTTTACGCAATGGGTTGCCGTCGCGTAACGATTCTTTAGTTCTTTCATAGATCAAAATCGAAGCGTCAATGGCAACACCTATCGATAATATCAAACCAGCAACGCCAGATAGCGATAATGTTGCTTTGAAATAAGATAGGAAGATGAAGACCAAAAACATATTAACAAGCAAAGCAATAACGGCAAACAATCCAGGAATTCTGTAGTACAACAAGCTAAAGATAAAGAGCAAGAGTAACGCAACTAAACATGCCATTGTACCCTTATTAACTGCATCTTGCCCAAGTGTTGCACCTACACGCAATTGATGTTCTTCGCGTAATGGGGCTGATAACGAGCCAGATTTCAATACGATTGAAAGATCAAGCGCTTCTTTTTGTGTGGCAATGTTCGTAATAATACCTGAACCACCGGTAATTTCAGTTTTGATATTTGGAGCAGAAATCATGATATTATCAATGATAATGCCCAACTGACGGCCAACGTTATTTGAGGTTAATTCACCAAATTCACGAGCACCAAGACCATCAAGCTTAAAGCTTACACAAACTTTATTATATTCATCACGCGTTACACGAGAATCAACTATACGCTCACCGGTCAAATCAGGAAACGCTGACACAAGATACCAACGACCAGATTCTTCAAGGCCATTTTCATCAAGATCACGCTTGCCAGGAATAACCATTTTATCTGATGGCAATTCACCATCGAAATCGGCTAATAAAGCCTCGCGAGTTCCTGCAGTTTTTTCAACCATCTTAAATTCAAGCAAAGCGGCCTTAGAAACTAATTCTTTAATCCGTTCTGGGTCATCAAGACCAGGCAATTGTACAACAACTTGCTTTTCGCCATGTTGAACAACACTTAAACCCTCTAAGCCCGTGCTGTTTAAACGCGTTGTCAAAACGTTAACCGTTTGCTCAACAGAACCGGTACGAATGCGGTGCTCAAGATCTGATGCCAACGCTATTTTAATCGTGGTGTCAGAAAGCTTTGGCTGAAGGATCTGTGCTTTTCCATCAACAATCATGTTATAACAAATACGAGCAGCTTCTTCGTTGTCGAAGGTTAAGGTAAGAATGCCGTCTTTAACTTCTTTTGTTTTAGGATATTGTTTAAGATCTTTTGCCTTAAACAATAACTCAAGAGAACGATTTTCAGCATTAAGTCTGTTTTCAAGAGCTTTTTCTACTTCAACGCCAAGAACCAAATAGGTTCCGCCAGCCAAATCAATACCCTTTTTAATGTGCGCTAACTTGAGTGCACTTGTATATTGCTTCACCGTATTCCAAATCCCAGGCTCAACCGGTTGCTTTAAAGTTTTTTCATCAAAAGACAACATGAAATAACAACCAAGACCAATAACGGCCACCCATACCATAAAAGGCGATAACAGTGCTCGAGAAAAACGATTCTGCGTAACCATCAAAATCTCCTTGTTTCCTTGCAATACTACTCTCTGGATTTAAACTATGTGGTGCCGAGGAGGAGACTCGAACTCCTATGGGATCTCTCCCGCTGCCCCCTTAAAGCAGTGTGTCTACCAATTTCACCACCTCGGCATATTATTTCAATCTCTGAGTATCGTATTTAGTCGTCAGCGTTTACACACATAACCAAATAAAATACTCCCAAAATGTATCATATTCTCAAACCGTTGGCAACAATTCAAAGCGGTTTTTTTTTAATTAAATTTCAGTTGTTTTTGCAACTATCAATAGTAATGCTTTGCTAATTCGCGTAAACGCGCTATACGCTTTTCAACTGGAGGATGCGTTGAAAACAGCCCCATGAGCCCTTCAGCAGAAAAAGGATACACAATAAAAAGACTCGCCGATGCATTTTGCGCCGTCGATTCTGGAGCTATATGTTGCGCTTTATTTTCTTGTGTTAATTTTTCAAGCGCTGAAGCAAGAGCTAGTGGATCACGAGCAAAATCAGCCCCAGACTCATCAGCAAGATATTCACGCGAACGCGAAATAGCCATCTGAATAAACATCGCGGCAATAGGCATAATAATTGCGGCAATCAATGCTCCCCAACCACCACCACGCTCACGATCATCGCGATCGCCAAAAATAAAAGCCCACTGCATCATGTGTGCTAAATAGCCAATAGCGGTAGCAATCGTCGCGGCTACTGTTGCTATCAAAATATCTCGATTTTTAATGTGACCTAATTCATGAGCCAATACGCCACGCAATTCGTGTTCATCTAATATATCCAAAATACCCTGCGTCACCGCTACTGATGCGTGCTGAGGATTGCGCCCGGTTGCAAAAGCATTAGCCATAAGACTTGGCATATACCATAATTTTGGCATCGGGATCCCAGCGTTCTGGCATAATTCACCAACCATAGTATAAACTTTTGCATGCTGAACAGGATCAAGTTCTACCGCCCCATACATTGCAAGCACTAACTTGTCAGAAAAAAAATAGGTGAAAAAATTCATGAGCAATGCCATGATAAACGCAACGACCAGTCCACGCGAACCGCCCATCCCATAACCAATTAAAAAGAATAACCCACTTAAGGAGCTTAATAAAATAACCGTTTTAAGTTGATTCCAAAACATGTCATCCTCAGTTTATATAATCACTTCTCATCGTCGTATTCAATTTGCCAGTCATCAACAGCCCCCGAATCCTCACTTTTTTCAATTGTCGATCGCTTTTTATTCCTAGGACCAACAA
>CAZLQB010000059.1:3747-7271 GCA_964561585.1 uncultured Pseudomonadota bacterium | reverse complement strand
GGGAGGGGTGCGTAGGCGTCTGGTACAGCGGTGCTGCTTTTTTGTGGTGGATGCTCCCTTCTTTTAGCTCGGCTAATAATGCATTGCCAGCGTAATTGATTGGACCCTTAAGAACCTCACGAAGTAATTTTGCTAATTGGCTGGCAAAATAAAATAATCCTGCTTGCGCAAGGCCACATTTAACAGCAAATAACGGTGTGAGAAGATTATCGGTAAATATATCACGGCCCGAACGAAGCATAAGATTGAGTGCCCTCACTTGGCTGAGCTTGCGCCAAATTGATGGGTGGACTGTTAATGGTTCATCTGGAAGCTTTTTGTAAACGCCGTAGGCGATGTATGCCATATAGAGAACCGATATTGCGGTGTCTATTAAGAAGGGCAGAAAGAGTTGGTTGATAGTTGGGTTTGCTTTAAGAAGAATGATTGGTCCCCAAATCAAGATCAAAAAGACGAAAAATGCTCCGAGTTCAAAGCTAACAATTCTTGATGTTTTACCGGCAACATGGAGAAAGAGCCTGAAAAAAGCTCGAATTGCCTCAAGGACAATGAGTAATGGGATGAGGAAGAAGTATATATTTGTATCGGGGAATTTGCTCAGAAAGAGGTGGAGCGTTATGAGTGGGGCAACAATAGCAAGTGGGATACTTGGCATAAAAAAGTAGCTCAACAAAAGTCGTTTAAAATTCTGCTTACTTTTTATGAATTGGTGCCAGTATGGTGGAATTGAGCTTGTGGCGCCAAGATCAATGATGCGTGCTGTAAGATAAACCATGCCAAATAAACTGCCGATGACGCCAAAAAATGCATTGTTATTGAGGTATTTTATCAAGAAAAAACTATGAAGAACTTTGCCTGATTCAAAAAGGACGGTCCCCCATAATATCCAGCGGCAAGCTGCCTGAAATTTCTTTTTTAACGGCGAAAGATCGACTTCGATTATAGGGTCCATAATACTCCTTTTTTAGGTGAGAGATTTGGATTGGTCCTGAGATAAATTCAGGATCGCGGTACATATTTCATGAGGTCAGTATCTCAAAATAGAACTGAAAATAGAAGAGAAATAAAAAACCATCCAATTATTGTTCTAGGACTGAGTTTTAGTGAGGGTGCAATTTGCCATCGGGCAAAGGCGTTCATGGCCGTTAGGCAGAAACTAAAGAGCTTTATTGCGGCAACGGTGGTGATTAATGTAACAGCAGAATTACTTGGGCTTTTTATGACAAAAATATAGAACAAAATAAATTCAAACAGCTTGAACATAAAGAGTCTTATTGATGCTTCCTCGATAACGTAAAATTGTTCGTAGAGAAGAAAAAAAGATTCGATGAGTGTTATTAGGAGAAATACCAAAACAATTGTTAAAGTCGTTGTTGTTGCTGATGCATGATGTCCTAATTTGAGGATGAATTGATAGTTGATGATTAAGAATATGATAATAGGTGTAATAAGTTTGGTTAGCTTTTGGCAGAGCATAGAAAAAGCAGCTTTTTTTGTTATATGAGTGCTGTCTTTGATATTTGATAGCAGGCCGTTTGCAGGATAATGAACAGACATTTTGATGGTTGATTGAATGGTATTAACGATAATTGCCGCAAAGTAAAATATACCCGCTTGGCCCAGGCCGCATTTAAGCGCAAAGAGCGGTGTGAGAAAGTTGCTTGTGAAAAGATCGCGGCTCAAGCGAAGCGCATAGTTAATTGCCTTGGTTGTTGTCATATGCCTAATGCTTGGCCTGCTTGTTGGCTGTGTTGTTGATGGAAGTTTTTGATAAAATTTAGTAAGGATATACAGAAAAATGCCAACGCAAAGGCATGAATCAACCACATGGGCAATGAGTATGTTGGCAATAGATAATGATCGATTGAAAAAGAGATAAGGTATCCATATGAGGGCGATAAAGTTGATAAATAAAACAATTTCGGTAACAACAATGGCCTTGCTTTTGAACGCTGCATGCAAAAATAGCCGCAAAAAGTAACGAACAACTTCAAACCCTATAATGATAGGAATGAGTATAGTAATAATTTGTCCATTAACCATCGATATGCTTGCAAATTGACGCGCATAGATAAACGATGATACGAGTGCAACAATAATCACAAGTGGTACATGCGGCATTAGGTAATGTTTGAGCATGATGCGTCGAAAGGTTTCTTTGTTGCGCATTATATAATGAAAGAATGGTGGGAGTGATGACGTTGCCCCAAAGTCGGCTACTTTACTTGATAAATAAATGATAGAAAAGGTGCTGCCGAGCAAGCCGTAAACGGCGTGGTTCATGAGGCCAAACAGAAAAAAATTATGAACCGCCTTAATGGTTTCATATATAGCGCTGCCGGCAAAATTCCAGCGAACCCCAACGTGAAACTTATTGCTTATGGTATCAAACGACGTCATTTAATCCTTTGGGCGGTTGATTGGTTGTATTCTATCCTGACCAGTATACCTGGTTTGCGGGGCGAGGGAAGTGCGCGTTTAGACAATGATAATTGGGAAAAAACCAAAAAGCTTTATTTATGCCGTTGCAATAATGTACCATGTATTTATTGATAAAGAGGGGTGGGGGGAAAGCAGGTAGCGGAGGCTGACTAAACTGGAGACGGTGACTCAGCTTTCGCTATCGGGACCAAGGTACAAAAGTTGATGGAAAAGTCATATAACATTCTAGGCACATTTCTGGTGAATTAATCTCTAACTCATGGCATTAAATTTATATCTGCAATATAATATGAATTATAAAAATATGGCCTCTATAAAGATTGTACGCAATGTTATTTTTTTGGTATGATAAAAATAGGTTTATTTGAAAGGAATCGCGATGCAAGTGTTTAAGGTTTTGGTAGCCAGTTTAATGGTGTTTATGCAAGCCGTAGCATGCACAGAACACGCAAGTATTGTTGCGCCGGTACCTGTTCAACTGCAATCGCTTCAAACGATTCAATTTCATTCAATCTCATTACCTGATTCCCAACAAGTTGCTCAATTACGAAAAAGCATGCATTTTTTGCAAAGTGTTTATTGTTGTTCTACCGGCGATCTTTCTTATTGGTTTGCTAGTCGGGCTCGTGAAAATGACCGCGGAATAGCTCGAATGCTTAAAGCAAGCGCCAATGATCGGCTTGATAATGCGGCCGTTGCTGATCTTAGGGCGGCAATTGCTCTTCTTGAAAAGACGGCCAATAATGAACGGATGATTGTTAACCAGGAAGAACGCGAGCAGTTGCGATGCCTTTTGGTAAAAAATAAAAATTTTGTTCCGCATGCAAAAAAGGCGCTGGGTATCTTGTCGGTTGCAAACTGGTTATGGAAACAGGCTTCAAAGGTGTTTTTACGTGAGTCTGAGCTTGCAGCATCAACCAAGGACCTTCTTAAGGCTTTCCCAGCAAATGATTTGGCCGCAATGATTGGATCGCCAACCTTAAAAAAAATTATTAGTTCTATTGCAAGCACAGGGAATTTTGCAGAGTTCTTTATTGCATGGAATTCGCTTGATGCTTTTGTGAGCAATAGCGACCAAGAAT
>CAZLQB010000059.1:0-3737 GCA_964561585.1 uncultured Pseudomonadota bacterium | reverse complement strand
TGATTTTAAGCGATTTTGCCAGCTTGGCCGCAGTACTTATGCATTGTACTATTCAGTGTTTTCCTCAAGGTCAGTTGGCCAAAAAAGCGTTGACGCTTGAGCAATTACTAAGCGTATACGAAAAGATAAGTGCGCTACCGATTATCGAGGCATTTATTGCATTAAGTGCACTAAGCACGCAGATTACTTCGATTATAGATGGTTTAAAACAACAGGATGGAAGTCCTGATTTTAGTCAGTGGCTCAAAAATAATTGGGTCGTATTGCCTATCATGGCAGGGGTTGTCGCTATCAGGGTTGCGCAATATTTTTTGAAACCAGAGGGTTCGCCGGTTGACGCAACAAGTTAAACCAATAGTTACCATGATGGTTGCTATGCGGTATGGGGTGTATAAGAATAAGGTGTTAAAAACATAAAGGGATGGATATGTTTCAATTGAATGACAAGGTCGTCTATCCAGGGCATGGGGTTGCCGTTATTGAAGAGATCATTGAGCGAAATGTTGCCGGTGCTGCTATCAATTTTATTAAGCTCAATTTTCTTTTTAAAGATATGACCATTTTGGTCCCCGTCTATAATATTGACGCTGTTGGCATTCGCATGCCGAATAGTATTGAGGCGGCTGATATCATTCTCAAGGAGCTCTATAACAAGCCTGAACGAAAACTTGAATCTCTTGATTTTACGCCAAGCGGTTGGAATAAACGCAATAAAGAATATCAAATGAAGATTCAGGGTGGCAACTTATTAGACCTCATTAAAATTTACCGCGATGTTATGTACATTGCACAAATGAAGGACTTATCATTTGGTGAGCGAACCTTATTACAAAATATCGAAGAGCTTGTTGTTCAAGAGCTTCAGATTGTTAAAAATGTAGATAAAGAGCTCGTTGTCCAAGAAATTCGCAGTCCATTTAAGCAACTCTTTTTTCATGATCGTAGCTTTGTTGGTGAGGCCGCTTCTGTTATATGATTATGCATAAAGAAAATCCAACACTTCCCAATGTACTTATTATTACTGGCCCAACAGCATCGGGCAAAACAGCTTTATCAGAATTACTTATCAAAGAAATTCCGGGCGAAATTATTAATGCCGATGTCGGCCAATTTTATACTCCGCTCTCTATTGGTACGGCCAAGCCAGACTTATCAAATATTGGTTATGTAGCACATGGTTTTGACCTGATTAATGAACCAAGAGATTTGACCGTTGTTGCTTATCGCTCATCAGTTATAGACCTAGTTGGCCAGGTTGTTCAGCGCGGCAAGTTGCCGGTAATTGTTGGCGGATCATTGTTTTATCTCAAGTCTCTTTTTTTTCCGCCGCATGATCTTATTGAACAAGAAAAAACCAAAGAAAATTTCACGATTGATCAAGACCAATCATTATGGCAACAGCTTAATTCAATTGATTCTGACCGAGCTCGGGAGATTCACCCGCATGATGAGTATCGTATTAATCGTGCCCTTTTTATTTGGCAGCAAACGGGAATTAAGCCGTCAATGTATAAACCAGCTTTGCAAGTACCATTCAAGGCGATGATTGTCTTTGTTTGTCCAGACAAGGCTATTCTTAATGATAAGATAAAAAAACGCGTTGAAATAATGATGCAACAAGGGTGGGTTGAAGAAACCGAAAAAATGATCGGTACGCCATGGGAATCTTTTTTGCAGAAAAAGGGACTTATCGGATATCCTGAGCTGATCGATTGGATCAAGCACGGGAAGAATCAGCATGATTTTGATCAGGTCATCACAAAAATAGCAAATGAAACCATTGCTTATGCAAAACGACAGGTTACGTTTTGGAAAAGTTTTGCTAGGCAATTAGAGAACGCCGAAACCGATTCAGAAAAAAAATCTCATCTTCATGTAATTTCCGAAATTTCAGACGCTCGAGTTGCTATGCTCAAAAATTATTGGTTGAAGTTTAGTAATTGAAAAAAAAACACATGTTTTTCGATGAAAAATACGCCAATTGAACATTTGCAATAAAATGGCCCAAGGCTTGCGTTTTCGCAGTTCCCTTCCAATACAGCTCCCCCGTGTTAAATCGCTCCGCATTTCTTAATTCTATTCTCGTTGGTGGTTCCGCTCTTTGGATCAGCATATTTGTGTGTTCGTAGTTACTAAATTGCGGTGCGTGCGATATTTTGATAGGGAATGCTTTGCGTAGTATCGACCAGTTGCATGGTGGCTAATAGTTTTGGCATTTTTGTCGCTATTATGTGGATAGCAGATATGCGCGTTGGGTAATTTTATTTTAATGTAGATGCACGTTGATGTGAGTGATTCTTTTTCACGATTCGATATAAAAAAATAATTAAAATAAAAAACTGTTGCGTGTTTGTCTTTTTATAAAGAAATAAACTGCGCGCAAGCCTCTTCCCTGTCGCATTTTCTGGTGAGTGTGTGGTGTTTAAAAAACAATGAGCTGCGTAATGTTCGAGTTGGAAAAAAAGCGGTTATGGGGTAAACTAATGACGGTAAATTTTGTGTTAAGAGTAGAAGAATTCAAGGAAAAGGCTTTAAGGGAAAGGTTTTACGATGATTTATATTTTTAGAAAAGAGATGAAAAAGTGGCACACAGTTTTGTGGGTTGTTTTTGCTGCGCTAGCATTAGGAAGTGGATTTTCGCTTTTTAGGTATAAGGGTGATCACGAAAAGGGCGTTGGGAAGGTTAATGGCGAGACTATTTCATTTGGACAATTCCGGCGAGCGCTTGGCGGAATTAATGCGCGAATAAATATGTTGCGACAATATTCTAAAATGTATGGTTTTTCTGAAGAAATGTTAATGAGAGATGTTTTAGGCGCTGGTAGCCCCGAGGATGTTGCAATAGATTCTTGTGTTCGCGAAACGTTGTTAGACCAGGTAGTTAATGATTTTAATGTAAATATTGCAGTTGATGTATTTAAAGAAGAACTTGTTAAGGCTATGCCGGATGGTGTTACCGACGAAAAAGGTTTCATCAATATGGATGCCTATCAAAATTATTTAAGTCATCTTGCAATGACCCCGCTTGAATTTGAAGAAAGTAGGAATGCAGAGCTTAAGCGTGAAGTAATACAGCGCTTTATGAACAATTCATTTTATGTGCCAACGTTTGCAGTAAAAGATGCGTATGAGGCTAATAATCTTAAAAAGAATTTTGTTATTATTCATTTGCCTTTTAATCGTTTTTTACAAGAAGTTCAAAAAGAACCGGTTGATCAAGCTGCGCTAAAAGCATATTACGAAACACATAAAGAAGTTTACCGCATACCAGAACGACGCAAGGTTCGTTATTGGACTATTTCTCCTGACGATTATATGCAGAAAGTTGTGATTGATGATGAAGCGGTTAAAAACTTTTATGATCGTAATAAGAGCAGCCTTTATAGAATCTCGCCAAAACTAAAGGTGCGTCGTATTGTTTGTTCTTTTGAAAAAGGCAAGGCTGCCGGCGAAGCGCATAAAAAAATACAAAAGGTTTTGCAAGAAGCAAAGTCAGCTCCAAATAAATTTGCCGAACTTGCTAAAAAGTATTCTGATGACGTAACGGCAAAAGACGGTGGCTTGGTCGACTTTTTTAGTCGCGGGACCCTCGATAAGGCTTTTGAAGATGCGGCATTTAAGTTAATGAATCCGGGCGAACTTTCCCCAGTCGTTAAAACAGCAAAAGGGTATGAAATTATTCAACTTGTTGAGCGTAAAAAAGCCGAAGAAAAGCCTTTTGAAGCAGTTAAGGATGA
>CAZLQB010000058.1:0-7328 GCA_964561585.1 uncultured Pseudomonadota bacterium | reverse complement strand
GGACGCCGCAAGCCATTGCTTCGATAATGATATGGCCAAATTGTTCTTTCCAGTCGGGTGTATCAAACGAAGGAAGAACAAGGATGTCTATGTCATGCAAAAAATGGGCGACTTCATAATGTGAAATAGGTGGTTTAACGTGAACCTTTGAACTCATATTGTTTTGTTCTACAAAATGTTCTAGATTTTTTTGTGTTGGTCCGCGACCGACAATGATGAGGCGCCAATTGAGAAATTGTTGCTCGAGTTTTTTGAACGCTTGCACAAGGAGCATGACTCCCTTTTCTTTAATTTGTCGGCCAATATAACCTATATTTTTGACATCTTTAATTTGGCGGGGAAGTGGTACAAAAATTTGTTGATTAACGCCAAGTTGGGGAAGAACCAATATTGGCTTATTAAACTTTTTTTCGTTCAATATTGCTTTTGCGTCATTATTTCCAACAATTGCCCCATCCGATGCGGCAAGATTTATTTTTTCAATCCAGCGCCAGAAAATACGGTATTTTAGCGAAAATTGTGCGTGCCAATTTACCCAGGTAAAAAAAACAAATTTTGGTTTGAGGCGCAATAATTTAGCCAACACAATGATTTGAAAATACGAAAAAGCGTTATCGCCTTGTTCAACGTGAATGATATTGGGTGCAAACGACTTTAGTAATTTATAAAGCGGCAAAAAGCGGTAGCCATATAATACTTCATTGCCAGCTTTGAAGGCGTCTATTGCTATGAACTGGCAATTTGGCAAATTGTCCTGTTCGATATTTTCAGCCTTATGGGTAAATAAATGGGTTGGCCATAGTGATGGAAATAAAACTTTGATTTCATCATGCGGGTGAAGCGTGGCAAGGGTTTTCCATTTATCTCGATTTATTGGTGCGATGTAGGTATGGCTAACAACAAGAATTTTCATGGCCTTGCGGTTTGATTGGGAGGTTGAGGACTTGTGGTTGATTCATATTATTTTCATTATCGCAATGGGAAAACCAAGCCTTAAGTTCTGGGTGCATATGTATAAAACCCTGTTTGAATAGTGAGTAAATATGGGGCCGAGCGTAATTATCGGTTACAAATTTTTGTGCGTTACTGGCCATTATTAATCGTTGTTCTTTATTGGTAAGTATTGCGATAGCTTGTTTTGCCATTGCTTGGTCGTCGTTGATATTTACCAGGTAGCCGGTTACATCGTCAATAACATAATCTTGTGGTCCGCCACAACGTGTTGCAATAATGGGCATACCATACAGGAGGGCTTCAAGCCCAGCGATCCCAAATCCTTCTTGATATGATGTTATCAGCATGAGTGAAGAAATGGTTAAAAGGTGGGTAAGGTCATCAGAGCTTACTTGGCCGGTAAATACAACGTTTTCAAACGAAGGAAGGTGTGAAAAAGATCGTAATTTATCATCGGCCGGTTTATGTCCGACGACATATAATTTGGCCTCTGGATGTTTGTGGTGAATGTTTTCAAAAACGCGGAGCAGCATTGCAATATTTTTACGTGGATCACTAAATCGGCCGAGTGCCATTATGGTTTTTTCTTTTTTATGCGCGAGCGATGGAATTTTTGTGCAGGCCATTGGATGACCACAGCGTATTGTTGGCGGAAATTTAGGGGAGGTAATTGCCTTAAGTTTTTCTATCGAATAATTACTCAGCGCCCAGGTATATCCTGCTTTTTGAAGTATAGTTTTTTCAATTTTATGCATGCGCGGTTGTGCGAGATTATCGATAGTTTTTCGAACAAAACCAAGATCTCGTACGCGTTGGCGACGATCTTCTGCATAGGGTGTAGAGATTAAAAGCCCATATTTTTTGTTAAGGAGCTCAAGCGGGTGGGCGGCAATACAGGTTCCGCTCGCCGTGGCAAAATAATGAAAATCATCCAGAAGTGCTTCCCATTTTTTTATCGTGTTTGTGTAATGCCCCGGTTCCCAAAATGCCATGCTGGAACCAACCTCAACGCATTTCATACCAAAATAGGTAACAGGACGTGATGATGAAGAAAATTTTAAGTTGCGAAAGCTGGTTGATATTTCTTTGTCAAATCCAAGAAAGAAGACCGTTGGATCAAAATACCGTGAGCAAAAATCATACATTACTTGGAGCGATGTTAACACGCCTCCATATCGATATGAGTTGCGCAATGAGAGAATGGCGATTTTTGGTTTTTTGGCCGGCAACATAACGCCCCTTTAAGTTATGAATAATGTTTTACATAGCATAGCCAGTTGTGTTTCAAGTGTAAATTTTTGTGCGCATAAAAAACCTTTTTGTGTAATAACGCTACGTTCGGTTTCATGTTCTAAGTAAAATGTTATCTGCTCAATAAGTTCACTTGGCGTTGCAAAGCAGGCTATTGATTCCCCTTCTTTAAAGAGGATATTTGCCTGGTCGTGCGTGCGCTGGGTAAGCAAGAACGAGTTATTGGCTGGGACCTCAAAGGTACGCATATTATGGGCTTGGATATTTTGTTGTCGGATAAAATTGAGGTTGATTTTTGAGTTGGCAAAAGCTTTGCGCATTGTTTGGCCATAAATAGCATCACCGCGTATTTTGCTGTAAAGGGGGGATGATGGAGGTATGTTTTTTTTCCATTCATTTCCCCAAATAGCCAAATCAATAGTGGGCAATTTTTCGCAAATAATGTTTAACCACTGCTCTCGTTCCGGTTCCCAAGTTCCAACAAAACTTACCTAGGTGGCTATGGCGCGCAGGGCAGGAGGGCTTGTCCGCCGTAGCCGCGAAAGGGCGTAGGCTGGAAACGGCCTGCACATATAATTCTTTATCAAAAGCAAAAGGGAAATACGAAACCTTTTTGCAGCCGGCCGAAACAAGTGCCGGGGCTAATTCATGTGACCAGGTAAGAAAGTGGTCATATATTCTAAAACTTCTAATGATATTAACTGTTGAATTTCCATTCCATAAAGCAAAGGGGCTATCCGGATGAAAATTAATGAGATATGAATTGCATTGTTTTTTTATAGCAATAAGTGTTTGAGGGGTTATAGTTTCGGCCTTGATACAAAAAACAATATCAGGTTTAAATGCTTTGGCTGTTTTGAGCAGTTGGCGGTTAATGAGGTAGTGGTTAATGATTCTGAATGGCTTGAACCAATTGTTTTTAAAAAAATGATCGCGATAATTAAAGTTTTTGACCTCAAACCCAAGTTTTTGCAATGGGCTTACAAATGAGGTTGCGTAGGCATAGATTGATGAGTCGTGAGGGAGATAACCAACGAGTAATAGTTTTTTATGCACTGAGCGCCCTTTTTTGTGTGTTTGGTGGCCCTAAATTCCATTTTATTTATAAGGGTGGCAAAACAGCTGTGTGTAATGTTATTCGTTCTGTTTTTAACTTGTTTTTTCCTGGCTTTTCGAGAATAAATGAATAGCCTAAAGCATCTAGAATTTTAAAAAACGATTGCAATGATAAATTCTTACGTTTGCCCGTACGGATTTCTTGAACAATTGTAGGAGATATTCCTGCCGCTTTTGCCAGTGCTCTGACAGAAACATCATCTTCTTGCATAGCCGCAATAACAAGTTCCGAAAGGAGGAAGTCTTGATATCCTTTTTTGTAGGCCGTCAATTCTTTTTTGGTTAAGCCTTGTATATGTTCATCGTATGTTGATAATGGTTTTTTAATTGCTTCGATTTTCTTTTTAGTTTTCATAGTAGGAACCCTTTTTAACGCGTATTTCATAATCTTGACGACAACTCAATACCATTCGATGGTGAAATGGCGACCTTTATAGGCTATAAATTTATTCATCCACTCTCCCTAGTAATAATATGCATATCGAAAACGTAACATGATTGTGTTACTAGTGTCAATGTGGAGCTTCAGAAATTCAATATAAACCCCACTTTAAAGGCTTTTTTCCACTTTTTTTAAAAAACCCATGACTTAATCATTATGAGCATGATAATGTGATGCTCATAAAGTTAAAAAAAGTTGCGGCTCGCCAGCTAGAGCTGGCGAGCTGCTTGGTTAAGGTAGGGTTTCTTTATCGTAGGAGACGATGGAATGAAGAAGTTTACGAGTTTTTTATCGGCCATAATGATAATGGTCTTTTTCGGGGCTGCGAGCGCCGCGAGTTTGGATGGCACGTCGAGTGTCAAATATCAAACAAATCCCTATGTTTTTCGTGATGGCGACACCGCCCGCGGAATCGTGTGTTTTGGTAAAGGGTTTACCGTTGTCCCGGCCACCAATCACGGCTCAAATTTGTTTTTAGACACCAATATTTCAATTTCTGGCGGTATTGATTTACGCGGTACGAGCACCATGACATTATTGCACGATGTAATGCTTGATAGTAATGTTACGTTTTCCGATAGCGGCCGAATTTATAGTTATGGTTCATCACTTATTATGGGTGGCGATTTGACTATCCCGGCAAATAAGGTTTTGCATTGCGGAGGTAATTTGATTATTGATGGCAAAGGCCATACATTAACCTTGGGTAGCGGAGCGCAATTATTTTTGGATAATGCGGCGACGTTGACCCTCCGTAATATGGTGGTCAAAACAACCCATCAATATCCTGGTGCCCCTGCGCTGACTTTGTCATCAACATTCAGTAAATTGGCGCTTGATAATGTTATGCTCGCGTTGAGTGATGATTTTTATGTGAACCGCGGACAATTATTTATTCATAACGATGTTATGGTAACGGGCACCTCGGCGCTTGTGTATCGGTCAACATCGCCAAGCTTTATTGCTTCGCAGGGTTGCTTGGCATTTGATAGCGGAACAACCTTTTCATTTGCACCGTCAACCGATAAAAATGATTTGATTTTGATGGCCGATGCATCATCAAGCCTCGTGCTTGATGGCTGCTCGCTCAAAACAACTCACACCGGCCTGCGTCTCACCAAGGGGCGCTTATATATGGACAATAAGGTTGCGCTGGATAGCTCGGCGGTCAAAAAATTAAACGCGATCACTCCAGCGGTGAGCGTCAATTTGGGTTATCCAGGAACCACTATTAATGCCGCAGTGTGGTCACCAAATGGCCAATATTTGGCTGTGGGCGCGGAACAGAGTTTTGAGATTTATAGTTTTAATGGGAGTACGTTGACCTGTTTAGCCGAGCAGTATTGTGGGAACCGAGCCGATTCATTGGCGTGGTCGCCCAATGGTAATTATCTGGCGGTCGGTGTGTATGCTGGGTACGTGTTTGGAACTCAGGCAAGTGATAGTGAGTTACAGGTTTATAGTTTTAATGGCAGTACGCTGACCGCTGTGGCCTCGCAGGCTTATGGAAATAGTGTTTATTCATTAGCGTGGTCGCCCGACGGTAATTATCTGGCGATAGGTGGAACCCAACCATCAACATTTGGGGGTGTTGGTAATAGTAACGAGCTACAGGTTTATAGTTTTAATGGTACTACATTGACCGCGGTGACTTCGCAGCGGTATGGAGATATGATTCGGTCGGTTGCATGGTCGCCCGACGGTAACTATCTGGCGGTAGGAGGACAGAACCCATCAATGTTTGGGGGAGTTGCAAATACCAATGAGTTACAGGTTTATAGCTTTAATGGCAGTACCTTGACCGTTATAACCTCGCAGGATTATGGATCGGATGTTCGATCGGTAGCCTGGTCGCCAGATGGGCTATATCTTGCGGTAGGTGGAAGCGCCCCGTCAAAGTTTGGTGGAGTTGCAAATACCAATGAGTTACAGATTTATAGTTTTGATGGCAGTACGCTGACCGCAGTAACCTCGCAAGATTATGGATCTGGTGTTTATTCGGTAGCATGGTCGCCAGATGGGCTATCTCTTGCGGTAGGTGGAATTAGTCCATCAACGTTTGGGGGAGTTGCAAATACCAATGAGTTACAGATTTATAGTTTTAATGGCAGTGTGTTGACCGCTGTAACCTCGCAGGATTATGGATATCAGATTTCTTCGGTAGCCTGGTCGCCCAATGGGCAATATTTGGCGTTAGGAGGTATGAATGCATCAAAATTTGGCGGGGTTGCTAGTAGAGATGAGTTACAGGTTTATAGTTTCAATGGTAGTGTTTTGGCGGCAGTAACGTCACAGGATTATGGCGTTGAGTTTAGTTGTTTAGCATGGTCGAGCGATGGTCAATATTTGGTCGTTGGAGGGGCCGATGTGGTGAATGATCCTGGAAGTGGTCAGGATCTACGGGTTTATAGGTGGAATGGCAGCACGCTGACCGCAGTAACCGCGCAGGATTTTGGAATCTATGGAATTTATTCGCTAGCATGGTCGCCCGATGGTAAATATTTGGCGGTAGGTGGACTCGAACCATCACAATTTGGTGGTGGTGCAAGTACCCATGAGTTACAGATTTATAGTTTTAATGGGAGCACGTTATCAGCGGTAACATCGCAGGATTATGGATCTCGTGTTTATTCGGTAGCTTGGTCGCCAGATGGGCGATATGTGGCGGTAGGTGGACAAGACCCAACAAGATTTGGCGGGGTTGCAAATAATGATCAATTACAGGTTTACCGGTTTGATGGCAGAGTGTTAATCGCCGTAACCTCTCAAGTATACGGGAGTAGTGTCAACTCGGTGGCGTGGTCGCCCGATGGTAAATATTTGGCCATTGGAGGAAACAATGCATCAACGTTTGGCGGGGTTGCAGATAGTAATTGCTTGCAAATTTATAGATTTAATGGGCTCTCGCTGGCGGCTGTGGTGTCGTATAACAGCGGGGGACTGTATTCAGTAGAGTGGTCGCCAGACGGGCAATTTCTTGCGTATACCGGACTGTATCTTGGGCTAAGCATTGTACGTTTTAACGGCGCCTCTCTTGGGTTAGTCGCTTCACAGGTTTATGGATATTCCGCTCGCGTGGTTTCCTGGTCTGCCGATGGTAGATATGTAGCGATCGGCGGCGGTGACGCAACATCGTTTGGGGGTGTTGCCAGCATCAATGAATTGCAGGTTTATAGCTTTAATCGCACAACGTTGACCCCAATAACTTCCCATGATTTTACCGCCTCGCCGCTTTCTGGTGGGGGTATATTGGCAATGGCATGGGCATCAGATGGGAGCTTTTTGGCGTATGGTGGCAATAAGCAGCACAACGGCTACGAGCTGGTGCTCGATCGTTGTGATTATATTAACGAAACATCGCCACAAGATATAACAAAGGGCATTGTGTGGGGCAATAGTGCTGCAGGCGATGCATATGATTTAGATATTCACGTTTTGAGCGGTGCACGCGTTGAAGTGAGTGGAAAATTATTTCACGATCCGGCGTAATAAGGAGAAGATGGATTCTCGATCACGTCGAGAATGACAAATAAAAGAAGGCCCCCGCAAAAAACGGGGGCCTTCT
>CAZLQB010000057.1:5776-7443 GCA_964561585.1 uncultured Pseudomonadota bacterium | reverse complement strand
AAGTGCGTATCTGGGGAAACCCGGATCGAGGGTTCGAATCCCTCTCTCTCCACCAGTCATTTCCAACCGAAATGATCGGCAAGCAAAGATTCCTTGGAGAGGTGGCAGAGTGGTCGATTGCGGCGGTCTTGAAAACCGTTATTCCGGGAGACCGGAATCGGGAGTTCGAATCTCCCCCTCTCCACCAGTTACTTCCTACCGGCAGCGCTGGTACAAAATAAATAAGATCTATAAAAAAAGGACCCTTAATTTAAGGGTCCTTTTTTCTTGAGAAAATTTGATTCAATAAACGTTATTAGATGTCTGTTGAACGATTATCTCATTGATGAATTTATGTCAACGTTACTCACTTAAGGATAAATGAGGTCTGCTAAAGCGTTTAACATGGTATAGATATTAGACCGAAAGTTTTGGATCGTTGGGCTTGTCGGCCTATAGGTGTCGGGTCGGTCATAATTACTTCCAATAACCTCACAACTAGCAATCCCGATACAAAGTGCTGACAATATTCCTAAGGTTAAAATGCTTTTTGCCAGCAATGACAGCGGTTTTTTTTGCTGCGTATTTGGCATCAAAATGATTTCAAGCTCTTTTTTTTGCTTGAGAAGTACTTGTTCTTTTTCTTTAATAATTTTGAGAATTTCTTTTTTGTCGCTTCGATCTAAATAATCAAATCTTGTTTTTAGGTCTTCTTGAACTCTTTTAATCAGCTCATTAAGCTCAGCGATGGTAATGTTTTGTTTAAGAAATTCTTCTGACTGGAGATTTTTTTCAAGAATTTCGATAGTTGACGATAATTCGTCGCAATTTTTTTTCATTTGCTTAAAAATAGCGGTGTCGGTGGGTGCGGCTATTTCTTCTTGTTGCTGAGCCGGTAACCGGTCTTCGGCTCTCAAGTAGTTGAGTGGCTGAAGAATTGTACACAGGATGAATAACGCGATATATTTTTTTTTCATGTAAGGTCCTTTGGTTTGCGGTAAAATATTATGACATTGGAAAAATTATAGCCTATAAATTAGCTAAGGCAATGATTTGATCTTTATAATGCTTGGGTTGTCGCATTAAAATCCTCATAGAATAGAACGAGTAAAATTAATACTTGTTCTTAAAAAATACAAATTGATATGATAAGCCAGTATCATTTATTGGTTTTCTTGGAAAAAAGGAGATTGCTCGTGAAAAGGTTTATGAACACTGCTGGTAAGGTCTTTTTTTGTGGGGCGTTAGTTGTCATATTGGCGGGGATGGGTGATGGTGCAAAACGTGGCAATGTTGGGCTTGAGCCGAGTTATGCTCCGCTAGAAGAAGGGGAAGTGAGTTTGACGGCTACCGTTTATGATGAGACAACGGTAACCGAAATCCAAGATGTATCATTTTTTGGCCATCCGAGTATTGGGGGCATCAGAAAAGAGACCGATGATTCAACCAATAAGCTTGAACTTGGTAAAATCAAGGAATTGGATATTGTTAAAAATTCATTTGAAAGCAAACGATTTCAGGACCGCGAGTTTTGCCTTGTGAAGGTTGTTACTGCCAATGGGATGCTTATAGAAGATCTTTTGGTTCCAAAACATGTCATTATTTGTGGCATTGAAAAAGCAACCCAAATGGAACGCGCTTGGTTTTTGAGTAAAATTGATAAAGTTGTGTTTGAAAAACCACTTCAT
>CAZLQB010000057.1:0-5766 GCA_964561585.1 uncultured Pseudomonadota bacterium | reverse complement strand
GAGGTCGAAAAACCTGAAGTTGTTATTGAAAGAGCCTTTAAAAAGGAACAGGATACGTGGGAAAAGCCGGAGCCAAAAAAACAAGAAAAAGTGGGGTCAACCAAAGACGGTGAGGTCAAAAAGGCTGAGCCGATAAAAGAACAATCAGAAAAAAAGGCAGAGCCTGAACCAAAGAAATCAGGCTTTTATGCGATATTACATCGTTTATTGAATGATGTTTTAGACCTTATCAAAGAAGCGTTTAAAGTAATTGCGGGTTGGTTAAAATAAGAATTTAATCGGATCTTTTGTTGAAGGCGGTGATTTTTAGTCACCGCCTTTTTCTTTTGAGGCAAGAATTTTCAAAATAATGCAGCCGGTTGCAAAATGTTGTGTTTGGTAGTATTTTATAACCATTGGTTATAATGAAAATTCTAGAAGGAGTTTCTATGGCAACAGCAGTTAAATTATCTGAAGGCATTGTTACGGATGCTAAAATTATGTCTAAGGCATTTAATCGTTCGGTGGCGGGTCAGATAGAGGATTGGGCAAAAATAGGTAAAATTGATTAAAAACATACTCGTATCTCGGCAAGAAGTACAAGCCGGAAAGCTAGAAACATACATTTTTGATAAGAAATAATTATGAATGTTTTACAATCATCAACGTTTTGTAAACAGGCAAAAAAATTACACAAAAATCAAAAACAAGATTTAGATAAGGCTGTAACAATAGTTCTAGCCGATCCATCTATTGGTGATATGAAAAAAGGAGATTTGAGTGGCGTCCAAGTTTATAAGTTTAAAATGGTTGGACAATTAACGTTGCTTGCTTATGAATTGTATAACGATGAATTGTGCTTAGTCTTGCTTGCGCTAGGATCGCATGAAAATTTTTATCGAGACTTGAAAAAATAATCTTAATTTTTAATTCTTCTCGGTAATAAAGGATTAATACGTGTAACGATTTCGTAATTAATGGTATTGCATTTGTGCGCCAGATCCTCGACCGTTATGCCTGGAAAATTGCCTAATAATGTTACTTCATGGTCCATCGAAACGTCCAAACCGGTAATATCGACCATGCTCAAATTCATGGCTATTCGTCCGATAATTGGGGCGATTTGATTATTGATAAGCACTCGTCCTTTATTTGATAGACGGCGGTCATAACCATCCCAATAACCAATTGGAATAATCGCGATACGGGATGCCTTTTCTACCTGGTGGGTTCGGTCATAGCCAATATAACTTGCCGCTGGAATATCCTTAATTTGAATGATTCTTGTTTTCCAGGTTAAAACTGGCAGTAATGAAAATGAAGGGTATTTTTGTTCGGTTACCTGTTTATTTTCAGGTGATGGCCATAAGCCATATAACCCAATACCGAGCCGTGCAAAGGTGCAGTGGCTAAGTGCATTTGCGGTAATCGCTGCAGAGCATGCCGTGTGCCTGAGGGGGATTGTGATATTGAGTGCGTCTAATTGTTCAAGAAGTATGTTAAATTGTGCTAATTGGTGATTGGTAAATGTTTGGTCGGCACATTCGGATTCGGCAAAATGGGTAAATATGCCGGCGATTGAGATATTGGGCATTTTTGCTGCGCCAGTTATAAAGTGCAAAGCTTTGCTGTTAGGTAATCCAAGGCGTGACAGCCCGGTATCGATTTTGATGTGAACCCGTGCTTTTTTGTTAAGCTTATTGCCGATATTATTGAGCTCCCCAAGAATTTCTTGATCGTATGCCACTAAATCAATATTTTGTTCAATGGCTTCTTGTAAATTTCCATCGATAATACTGATTACTAATAAGGGCTTTTTTATGCCAATCAAACGAAGTTGAAGCGCTTCGCGTAAACTGACGACACAAAGATAATCCACCAAATCGTTTTGATCACATATTTTCGCAACCAGTTCCATGCCATGGCCATAAGCGTTGCTTTTGATAACTGGTGCCAATTTTGCTGAACCGATTATTGCTTTATAGGCTCGTATATTGTGTTCGAGTGCTTGTTGGTCAATTTCAACCCACGAAGAGGCAGATGTCCTTAGCATGAGCTTTTAGCCTTCTGTTTTGCCTGCATAAAATATGTTTTCTTTTCGGGCGGTAGGTGTTCAAGTGCATAGCGCAACATGGTGCGTGGCATGGTTGCGGCATATTGTTCAAGAAAATTTTCCAAAATATCAAAAGAACATCGCTTGCCAACTTCGCGCAACATCCAACCAACCGCTTTGTGTATTAAATCATGGTTATCATGCATGAGGATTTGTGCGATGGCTAAAGTGTGTTCGGGTTGGCCTCGTTTTATGAAGGCGTAGGTGGCGACGATGGCAATTCGTTTTTCCCATAAATGATTTGATTGTGCGAGTTTATGCAATATTGAGGCATCTTTATTAATCAAAAAATCACCAACAATAATGGGGGCCGAAAGGTCAACGAGGTCCCAGTTATTAATAAAGCGGGTATTATTGAGGTATAAACCGTACATTTGTTGTCCGGCGTTCTTTGATTTTGCAACCATAATCAGCAGGGCACAAAGGCGGACTTCGTGTACTTCATGGGCTAATAATTCTTCAAATTCATCAGAAATCGTCAGGTTTTTGTATTTGATGGCAACGCTTCTTGTTAATGGGACGGTTATGCCCCAGAATATATCGCCGTGGCCATACTGCCCTTTACCGGTTTTAAAGAACCGTTGTAAGGTTTCGGCTCTTTCTGGGCTGCCGAGTTTTTCTAAATCGCTAATAATGTTGGCTGTTTCATGCATCAGCATGATTTATTGCCTTTCCAAAATAAGTTTAGTAGCGTTGTGCTATGATATTAGGGGGCGGTACGGTTAAAAAACATAGCATGATTTTAGGGATAAAAATAGGGTAAACTGAGGGTGAAAAGGCAGAAAGGTTATAATGAAAAATGATATACCAATCAAAAATGGCATTATTATCCCTGATAATGAACTGGAAATTACCACGAGCCGGTCAGGCGGCGCTGGGGGGCAGCATGTTAATAAGACTGATACCCGGGTTACCGTCCGTTGGAACGTCAAAAATACAGTTGCTTTGGATGAAACCCTAAAAACGCGGGTTTTGCAAAATTTGCAGTCACGATTAACGAACGAGGGTGATTTGATTGTCCACAATAGCGCCTCGCGGAGCCAGCAACAAAACAAGGAAGATGCGCTCGCGCAACTTGGGCATGTTGTCCGTAAGGCTCTTTATGTCCCCAAAAAACGGATGGCGACCAAAATATCACGATCGGTAAAAGAGGCGCGGTTACGGTCAAAAGGGTTGCGAAGTGAGGTTAAGAAGATGCGGAACGTAAAAGACTTTGGGGATTAACACTTTTTCCTTTAAACTTTGTACGTGCGGCTAAACACGATAAAAAACCAAAGGGAAATACATGGAACGGCCCGAGCTAAAAACGTACTTAAAGCTTTGTACCGAATTTTATGATTTAGAAAAACATCCCCATGATGAGGAGGCTTTAGTTTTTTATATGCAGATGGCTCAACGAGCAAATGGGCCTATATTAGAACCAATGTGCGGCACCGGTCGCTTTCTTATTCCTATGCTTCAAGCTGGCTTGGATGCCGAAGGTTTTGATGCGTCAGAGTATATGCTTGATGCTTTTAGGCAAAAATACGTTCAAATAAGCGCTCAGAAAGCTCCAGCGTGGCAACAGTTTTTACAAGATTTTAGTAATGATAAACGGTATCAATTGATATTTATTCCCTATGGGTCCTTGGGTCTTATTACCAATTATGATGATTTGAAAAAAAGCTTAGCTGTTCTTTATAATCATTTGGCGATTGATGGAAAATTTATTTTTGAGGTTGAAACAATAGCTTCCGTTCCTCTGTCATGCGGTGTGTGGCAACGTGGGGTTAATACCAGGGCTGATGGTTCCAAAATAGCGTTGAGCTTTATCACTTCATACGAACCACAGATTCAAATATTTCAGTCATTTTCTCGTTATGAATTAATTGTTAATGGGGTTATCGAAAAAACAGAAGAAGAAAATTTTCAGCAGTATCTTTTCCGGTTTGATGAATTAGATAAGTTATTTATGGATGCAGGGTTTACGAATGTTAAGAAATATCAGCCCTATGATTCGGGTAAAACCGTAGATAATGATGCTCCGACTATCATTTATGAATGTATTAAATAAGAAGAGGCGCCCGATTTTTAACATCGGGCGCCTCTTTTTTATTTGCGTCGTTCTGAATTTATTGAAGTGTTATGCTTGGCTTATTTGGCGTAAGCACAAATTTTTCTTGCGTATCAGCATCAACAAGCATAATGGTAAAATCATGCTAAAAGCATTCTTTTGGCACACAAATGACGCCATTAATTTTATTAAATGGGCTGATGATTTGGTCACATAATTCTTTGCGAGCAAAATCACGATCCAGCTTTTTATTGGCATTAGATGAGCCGACACCGTCAACGATTGCTGGAATTATTAATGGCCATATCAAGAGGCCAGGGATGCCATAACATAAAACACGATTCATGGTATTTGTGTGCAATGTTTGCGCAACGTCTTCGGCCGGTGTGCATGGTAGGCTAATATTTGATTTGAAGAGGTTGAGGTGGCGTTTTGTATTGTTGTTAATTGCTATGTGAATAGGTTGATATCCTTTTGCAAGAATATTGCGATCAAAGAAGACTTTGCAATCGTTTGCATTGAATTGGTGGTATGCAAAAGAGATCGATTTTGTGCTGTTCTGTGCTGTTGGTGTTGCAAGGCGCATCAGTGGGCGACCTTTATAATGTGCGCAACCAGAAGCACCTAAAAGAACAATTATACCCAACGAATAAGAAAGAAGATTTTTTATTTTCATAAAAATCTGTAACCCCCAAACATAAAAAATTAAGATCATATCCTTACAACATGATCAGTTTGCCCTTTCTTAAAGCATTTATCAAATGGGGGTGGGTGGGAATGTGCCCATTGAGACGTTAATTACACGTTGGCTTGTTTTCAATGTCTCGATGACGTTAATGTTGCAAGTTGTATTATGCCCCGATCGTTCTTTTGGGAGGGGGCAGGCTGTTGAATTTTTGTGTAAAAGGTGTGATAATGGGTCTCGTGTTTGGGGGTTTATCTATATATTAGTTTTTATGAGGGGGTTTCATGAATCTTTTTTTGAGAAAAATAGTAATTGGTTTTTGTGCGATTTTTATGCTTGGCTCAACAACGCAGGCGAATGTTTTTAAAAATTTTAAAAAAGTTGCTACGCCTTTTGTTAATCCTTTAGTCTTTGCCAAAAAGAATAAAAAGGAATCATTTGGGTTTAAGGTTATTTCATCTACTGATCAGACGCCTATTTATCAAAAATATCATGCGTTAGTTGATGGGTTATGCAAGAAATTAAATATGAAAAAACCAACTGTTTATGTTTATACGGCTTCAAAGAAAAAATCTGAAATTAATGCGGTAGCTTTTTTCGATAAAAATGGAGCAGGTATCGCCTTTGGTGAATATTTAATACAAAAATGGGAAGCCGGTTGGATTACCGACCAAGAAGTTGAGGCAGGAATTGCTCATGAATTATGCCATCTCAAGCACAAACATTTATTTAAAATGGTTGTGGTAAATTTACTTGTTGATGGGCCGTTGGTGTTTAATCCTACCCGCTTTTTTAGTCACACCCCAAAATCTTTAATAAAAAATGCGTTTTCCCGTAAGTGTGAAAAAGAGGCAGATTTAAAGGCTATTAATCTGATTGAAGATCCTTTAAGCTTGGTTCGTTTCCTTGTTAAATTGCATTGTTTAATTGATGATT
>CAZLQB010000056.1:0-7457 GCA_964561585.1 uncultured Pseudomonadota bacterium | reverse complement strand
CCAAGTTTACCAAATGATCTTGCCGTGTAACAAAGGCAACGAATCCAATCAAAATGCTTTTCAATAACCACGTCAAAGTCGTCAAAAACAAAAAAGAATTTATTCCGATTAATTTTACGACCTTCACCCTCGTGAGGCGTATCAGCAAGATTATCCCTCAAATTACTAAATACACTAACCAATCGGTCAAAAGAAATTTTTTTATACGCCCCATCAGCGTCTTTCATAAAAAAATAACGATTATCACGAATTCTTGCTTCTTCTAATGCAAAAACAGCCTGCTCATGAGCCTCGCTTGGAAAAACTCGACTATTTCCACAACAACCAAAAAACATTGCGCCTAAATTTGTAACAAAACACAACCCAACGTTCATTATTAAAAAAACAACACCATATTTAACCAAATATCGATCGAACATAGTAAACCCCAATGTTAATTTTTTCACGAAAAAATCTAAAAAAACGCAACATTTTATGAGTATCACAAGCCGATGCTATACAAACAACCCCTGTTTTTTTAAACAAGCACAACAAAATCATAAATGCCACGCGCAGACAATGTTCTAAGATATTTGTTTAAAATAAGCAGCATTATAACAATTAGTCACCCTTAATTCATAATTAAGGGTGACTAATTGTTATAGACAAATAGTTACAACAATGTGATGCCACGTATTTTACAGTCTCTAATCATCGCCTCAGGCCAAACACTTGCTTGAACTTGACCTATATGTTCTTTACGCAAATAATACATACACAATCGCGATTGCCCAATCCCTCCGCCAATTGATAACGGGAGTTCATCATTCAATAACATCGAATGGTACATCAACTTTTTACGCTCTTCGTTTCCGCGCAATTTGAGCTGACGCTCAAGCGCCATTTTATCGACACGAATACCCATCGATGATAATTCAAATGATGTTTTTAAAACCGGGTTCCATATCAAAATATCACCGTTAAGACCTTTATAACCCTTACTCGTTGGCGTTGACCAATCATCATAATCTGACGCACGGCCATCGTGTGCAAGACCACTTTTTAGCTCACCTCCAATACCAATCAAAAAGACCGCTCCATATTTTTTACAAATTTCATGCTCACGTTCTTTGGCAGTTAATTCCGGATACATTGCTTCCAAATCTTCTGTGTGCACAAAATGAATAGCTTCGGGCAATAAAGCCACAATATGTGGATATCGCTTTTCAACTGCCCGCTCGGTATCGCGAATGGCTTTATAAATTTTACACACAATCTTTTTAAGATAATCAATAGAACGGTCTTCAGCCGTAAGTACCCGCTCCCAATCCCATTGATCAACATACAACGAGTGAATCGCGTCAAGATCTTCGTCCGCTCTAATTGCATTCATATCGGTATACAAACCCTCACCCGGCGTCATCCCGTAACGACCAAGCGCTATCCGCTTCCATTTGGCCAATGAATGGACAATAACTGCTTTTGCATCATTATCGGCCTTAACCCCAAAACTCACTGGACGTTCAGTGCCGTTAAGATCATCGTTTATTCCTGTCCCAGTCTTAACAAATAACGGCGCCGTAACTCGTAATAAGTTTAACTCTTTGGACAATACTCCTTGAAAAAGGTCTTTGATAAAATAAATCGCTCGATCGGTTTCTTTTAGATTGAGAGACATTTCGCCTATATATTCTTTTTTTACTTCCTTAGCACATGTAAACATCGTAACTCCTTTTATGCTAGGATGGATGCTGAAACAAGTTCAGCATGACAAAAAAAGAAAATACTTTTTTCATCACTTGTCATCCTGATCTCGATTCAGGATCCATCTTTAATCCTACAACAATATTAACTTTGATTATCATCGTTATTCATAAAGCCCTTTCCTTTTTTGATATCAACTAAAAAACCCCAGCTGTTTTTCAGCTGGGGTTGGTATTTTTAACTTATCTTTTTGTCTTATCCCTACAGAGTCCCTCCACGGGCAACCCCAGCTTGAACAACATTATGCAGTTGTTGGCAATTATTATTATTTTGATTATTAATGGGGGATTGATTATGTGAGAAAAGACGAGAAATGGTATTAAACAAGTGATTACCGGCAAAAAACTCGGCTCTGAAAATTGATGAATATATATTTATTTTCAAAATAACCACGTTTAACATCCTAAAAAAAATTACACTGATTATATATTTACTGTACACGGTTTTTTCAACCTGTCAAAAAATAAATTGTTTATCACAGGGGACAAGCCCTACATTCAACTTCTTCCTTAAAAAAAGTGGCGCGTAAAGGATTCTGCTCCAATATCTCAAATGATATCTCAGGCATTCTAAGCGCAACACCCAAGCAATCCCCAACGAGATTTTCTGCTTGATCATCAAGCGTTGCTAGTATCGTTAATTTTTCTGATAATTTTACACGCTCACTCATTTTCCACTTACCAATATCCCTAATACTACTGTCAGGCAAACAAATAAACCGTCCTTTATTGTAGCCCAAGGCCCTTAACTCACCCTGCGTAAAATTAGCTATATTTATATTTCGTGCGGTAAGAAAAACACAATTAACGCCAGCTTCAATCAATTTTTGATAAAAACACAAAACACAGTCTAAACGAAAAACCCGCCTAAACCCTTTTGAAATTAAAATTGTACCATCAATATCAAAAATAACTGTAGGATTGGGGGCCATATCCTTTACATCCATTACATAGTCATAAAGATCTTCAAATGCAGCCTCTAACTGCATAAGCGTTTCGGGCTGCCACAGCTCCCCCTCTTTATAATCACAAGCACTTTTAGAAACCCCGGTCAACGAATCTCTTCGCGCCTCATCTTCACCTCCGGAAGGGGTAAGGTTATCCGCGTTGTCCGCAAAACACAATACGGGATCAAGAGTTATAGACTCAACAGTAATTGGCGTTTTTCTAAGTTCCTCCTGTTCTTCTGCGGTCAAACACGGAGTAGGACAATCAATCTCTGGAACAATTTTTGTGCCACAACAAGATGGAATCCACCAATGCCGCCCCCGCGGTAACTTATGGCCACAGGGCATTGCCGCAATATTGTTTATCAGTAAAATCACTATAAAAAGAGCTTGGTATAAAACGCTATGTAGAAACATCAATTAACCCCTCAGTACATTCATTCAATCGAAAAAGTACGCTCATTTAAAACCAATCTAAAATAAAATTTATGCCTGATAAGCAACCTTAACCGATTCATCATCCGGCGCCTGCCAAAAATGCCACAAATAAAAATTGCAACATAAGATATGTTCAATTTCTTTACGCCACAAGGCAATCGCCGAAACATCACTCAAATCGACATCATCCGCCAAACAATAAATACATCCGCGAACTATGCCATTAGCACACAATGCACCTTTAAGCTCATTACTATCTGATTCATGCAGCTTAACGATAAAGATGTAATCGATGCCACTATTCTTGTTGCAACGCTCTGCTACCCATGAAAAATTAAATTGCTTTTCATCGATCGGAAATAACAAATCATCCGATTCAAAAACAAGAGCCGGACAACCATAAGGATCGCTAAAATACGCCCCAATACCTTCTTGCTGAATCTTGCAAACTTGCCTTTTTATACATATAACGAGTTCATTAATGGTCATACTATCGAACACGCCATCAGATGACTCGCCTTTCACCATTAATATTGGGTCTACTTCCCCCGCACACACGAATGGCTTTGCTTTATTAAATTCGAAAAAAATCTTTTTAACCATTGAGCGCACTTCTATCGAACCATCAATCTTAACAGAAAGGCTTCTGGCAAACGCTGCTAATTCACGATCGTCAACAAAAGTACCAACTGGCGCCGAAAGAGCTCTCGAAGGACGACCGCTACGACGCTCACCCGTCGGCTCATCAGGATGTATAGCTACTTTTTTTGTGCAACGATTAAATGGCCACATGGCTGATAGTTTTTGCACACATAGCTGATTTATTGTTATTATTAAAAATAACACGAGCACTCTTTTACCATAAATAAGCATCTATTATCCTTTTAAGCATTTATATATAGATACACCAAAACAACACGTAAAATCGCCCAATACCATTTCCCTTTATCCATTTTAACGTGACAATAGATATTACCTGTCAATTTGACAAAATCAACTTTTTCTTAGATTAAGCTGTTTCCATAAGCATTTTAAGTTCCTGCGTTTGGGCAAAAAACTCATCGGTCGTCATTTCTTTGAGAAAACAAAAGCCATGGGCCGCCCTTAGGCGTGGACTCTGATTATTATGGAAATAATCAGCACCAAGACACGTCTTTAACATCATATATTGTTCAACCATAATTTTTTGCGCGAGATCACTAAACGGGCCATCATATTCATGGCTTGGAAATGAAGCCTCGCGTTGAGACCCAAAACAGGTATTAAAGGCATTGGACAATATGGCAAAAGAATTCATCGATACCGGGACAAAAATATTGGTATGCGCTGGATGGAAACGATACCACACATTGCGATACCCCCAAACCTTAACTTTTTTATCAGGATATTTTTCCATATAAAGCTTTAATGCCCCAGCAATGCCAAGAAGTACTTTATAATGGGTATCGGGCCCACTTGCCTCCGGATCCATCGCAACGGTTACAATATCTGGGCTTGTTTTTTCAAGAAGATTAAAAATAGGAATCATATCACGTTCAAGCTCTGGTTGTGGTGTAAAAATATCACCCGTATAAAAACCCAAACGCAAATGAAACGTGTGGTTGCTATCAAAACCAAGGTGAGCCCACAACAATTCTTCTTCCCATTCACGGATCATCCCTTTAAAGGTTTGTACTTCTATCGTATCTTTTTTGCCCGGATAACAATTAGTAAAATACGATATAAGCTCATCAACTTTCTGCTCAATAATAACTAAATCACTCGAATGGTAAAGCTCCATAATGTAACTAATCAAGCGGCGACTATGAACAAGCTGTTGAGCACAAATATCACGAAGTGCGACAGCATCAAGATATTCGTATAAATCAATATTACGCTCAATAGATGTACGCTTTAATATTATTTTATGCTCAATAAACCATGGTAGCCATTTTTTCACACGATTTAACAACACTAAAGCATATTGATTTGACACTGAGGTGAAACCACTGGTTAATGTTGCAAAAAAGTGTTTATTACTCGACTCGCGCACCAAATGAACAACATAAGGAAGATATCCCAACATGATATCATCGTGATGAGGGGCCGTATGCAAAAAAGTGTACCCACTCAAAGGATTAATCCCTGCTTTTATTCGCGTAACGATTTTATCATGCGTTTTCTGACCAAGAGTCTTGGCATCACATACAAAATTACGCGCAACAAGCGCACCTAATAAATCTTTTTCTAACTCTTGCTGTGTAAGCAGATTTAATGGCTTATTATTTTTACAAGCAACATCAATAATCACTTCATCATGAAGAATTTCTGGTATTTCTGCATACGATGCAAGCTTGCGGAATTTTCGCTCAATCAATAATAAAGAAGCCCCTTCAGTAAGATAAAAGCGGGCGCCAGGTAAACTATGCAGCACGGTTGCGGGATACAAAACAGAGGGAGCTTTTTCAACAGCGTTCTTAATAATTTGCGCCTTGCCTTCTCCTGCAGCAATAATAATAACTGTCGCCGTTGGATTGCGGGTAATTGTTCGTAACCCAATAGTAATAACGGCACGCTGACGAGCCTGCTCGATGCCACCCAAATCAACAGCAGCACTTGCAGCCGTCTCATAGTTAATAGCCATCAGCCGAGTGGTGCTATAATGATCAGAACCACGGACATTAAACCCAATATGACCATCAGATCCAATACCACCTAAGAAAAAGCCAATGCCCCCCAGCGCCTTTATTTTTGCTTCATAGGCCATGGCATACTCATCAGCAGCAACAAGCGCCTGAGCTTGTAATAATTCGCGTTGGTTAATTGGTTGGCGAACGCGCAAAGAAATATCAACGCGCCCATCCTGAAAAATATCACCCAATTTTTTACCCTGCGCAACACCCAGAGACCAGGTGTCCATAAGCAATGCCTTGTCTTGATCAAAGCCGCAATCTTTAAAGTAAAAGCGCTTTATATAAGAAGCAAAACTATTTTCTTGTGCAGGATTCATAGGATAAAATTCATCAATTTGTACAAACGTAAATCCGTGCATATCTGGTTTTAATGCGGGGTTTAAACCCCATTGTTTAAGCTCGTTTTGCGTCGCTAAATCGTACCAATTATGCAAATAATAACAGGTCCATTTAATAAAATATTCAGGAGTTTTTCCGGTAGGCAAAGCAACAACACCTTCTGGATTTTTTTGAAGCCACTCAAGAAACCGTAACGCGGTAAATTTACCAAGCGTAGGAAAATCAATCACCTCAAAGGCATCAACCTTTTCAGTCGGTGAATAACGTGGCTTATGCTGATTTTTTTCAAGAAGATGCAACTCAACCTGCGATGTCGAATCATAAACACGCATGATCAATTCCTTCTATCGCTATCTCATCTAAAGCCATAGCATCAGATGAAAATTCACTAAAAATTTCTTTATGTGCCTTTTTAAACGCTTCAACATATACAACGAGATCAGAATAATCGGTCGGAACCCAAATTGGAATCCCACAAGCATCCCCGATTAAATTGTCTTGTTTATCATCCAATGTGGCAACTATTTTGACTAAATAATTTCTTTCTAACTCGACACGCACGGAGGCCTTCCATCGCCCAATTTCGTTAGAAATTAACACCGGCGCGCCAAGCTGCCGTATACGCATAAGTTCGACTGGAGGCAGATGCATCAAAGCCAAATAGTCGTTATAGCCGCCATCAGCTAACTGCTCCATGGAGACTTCTAAATGAGCCTCCGGTCGAGCCGATACAAAAAAAAGAGTAAACCCTGACTGTTTCAATTTATGAAAAAATTCAAAAACAACTGAGCTAGGCATAACGGTCTGTGGATAAAAAGATGTATCGTCAATATCAAATACAACCGCAAGCTTAGTCGCCGGGAACGCTTCCTGTTGTTGCAAAAGAAAATCATAAACCGGAATCAATAACTCCGAAAGCTTTTGATTATAAGAAATATATTGATCGGAAAAAGAAAGTTCAAATGAAGGCGTCTCAACCTCTCGATAACGGTTCCGAACACCTAAAAGAATAAGTACGGGATCAAGCAAACAAGCTTGTACAAAAGAGACGGTGCAAAAAAACACAAGAGTCATTACAAATTTTTTCATGCACTAACCTTTCACATTTTAACTCAAATGATGAATGATAAACATGGTCGTCAATAGACAAAATAGCACGAAGAAAAAAGAAAAAAAAAGGGAATGTTTTTAAATAAGAAATCAGCCAAAAACCTTTAACTTGAAACATGAATTCTGGTGGAGGTAAGCGGATTCGAACCGCTGACCTCCCGCTTGCAAAGCGGGCGCTCTACCAACTGAGCTATACCCCCGAGAAATTT
>CAZLQB010000055.1:2612-7460 GCA_964561585.1 uncultured Pseudomonadota bacterium | reverse complement strand
GGGCGTGCGCGTTGACACCGCCAGCCTGGAATCGTAAATTTTACCTATGGATATTGTTATTATATTTTGGTTTTGTGAATGCCTATATACCAACAACGTTTATTGGTGGTGACCCCCATAATATTTATGCACCGCCTTGCCTTTCCGATGTTCATCGAGAAAGAGGTGCGTGTTCACCATGGCAAGGACATGTGCGAACAAATTTGTTTAGCTTTGCTAATTCTGAATCATGGCAAGCTTGTGGCATGGCGATGCAAGGTTACTTACATATGGATCGATTGCTAGATGGGTTATATGGCCAAGTTTATATTCCACTATTGTTGACGCATGATAAATACTATCGATGGGATTGGAAAACAACACGTTATTTAACTTCGGCAAGCGTGGCCGATATCCCTTTTTTGATCGGTTGGAATGTGATCAATAAGAAACGTTTTCATTTGTCTGGGTATGCCTTTGGAATAATTCCAGAGAAAAAATATCAGCTTTTTTTCCATAGAAAAATAAGACAATATGCTGGCTTGGATAATCATTTTGCCTGGGGATTTGGTGCAGAGTCGGTTTTTCGGCTATGGGGGAAACCAAGGCATCATATTGACTTGCTTGCTGACGCAGATATAACATTTTTGGAAAGTCGGACGATGACAGTAGAGAAGCCGTTGATCAGTAGAGATTGGGGCAATGATTATGGCATTTCTGGCGATTTGCTTAAACGTGATGTACTGACGATAGAATATTGCAAATTAAAATGTTATCCAGTTCAACACTATAAAGGCAGTTTGGTTTTAGCGCATCAATTTAAGAATTTTTTTAGTGATGTTGGGGCGCAGTGTTTTTATTATTCACATGCAAAGGCTTCATTCTCTGGTTATGGTATACCATCGATATTTTTTGGATCGTTGTTTTGTGATGTCGGTAGGGTTATGCGATTTGGTAAATTACCATCATATGTTTCATTAGGCGCACAGTTAATACCGGGTATTGAGAATTTATTGTGTGAGTCGTTGAGTGTTAATCTTAAATTGGGGGTAGATTTTTAGGCAAGATAATATTAGCATTTTGTGCGCTAAGGAATAAAGTTATCATAGTTAAAAAAGCCTACTAATCTTAGTAGGCTTTTTTGTGTAATTTCTGAATTTATCTGATGTTTATTCTTCGATAAAGGTTAACGCCTGGCCAATTTTGTCAGCGCGGCCCGTTCTACCAATGCGGTGAATATAATCTTCGTGGGTTTGTGGCATATCAAAGTTAATAACGTGCGATACGTTATCGATATCGATGCCGCGAGCCACAATATCGGTCGCCAAAAGTATTTTGACATGATTGTCTTTAAATAGCTCAAGCGCTCGTTTTCTTTGCGATTGTGTTTTATTACCGTGGATGGTAGCTGTTTGAAATCCGCGTTCTTTTAGATTCTTTGATAATCTATCGGCCGCGTGCTTTGTTCGTGCAAAAACAATAACCTTGTTGAATCCTGGCGAAATAAGTAAATCATGCAAGGTTTCAATTTTGTTTTTTGTTCTTACGACGTCTTGGTTTACATTTTCAGCCGTTTGGCGTGTTTTAACACTGATCGAAATAGGGTCGCGAAGAAATTGATCAACGATTCCTTTAATTTCGCGAGAAATAGTGGCCGAAAAGAATAACGAATGACGGGTTTTAGGCAGCTTATTGATGATATACTTCATATCATTAATAAAGCCCATATCGAGCATGGTGTCTACTTCGTCAAGAACAATCGAGGTAAAATTAGAAAAATTTAACGCCCCGTAATTGAGTTCCAAGTCTTTTAAGCGGCCTGGTGTACCAATGACAAATTCAGGATTTTTTTTCAGCAGGTCGATTTGGAAACCGATGTTTAATCCACCAATACACAAAGCTGATGAATATCCGGTTCCTTCTTTGAAAAAATTAAGTTCGTCGCGAATTTGAGCGGCCAATTCGCGCGTTGGGGTAATAATCAATACTCGTTTGGTCATTCTTGTTAAAAGATTATTAACCAAAGGAATCAAGAAAGCGGCTGTTTTACCGGTTCCTGTATTAGCCGTACCCACAAGATCCTTGCCTTCAAGCAAAAAAGGGATGGCTTGATCTTGGATCGGTGTAGGGGTTGTGTACCCGCGTTTAATAATATTTTTTTTAAGCATGGATTCAATTTCAAAGTCTGCAAAAGCATGCTTTGGAACATAAACGGGGGATTGTGCTTGTTCTTCAACTTTTTTTATAAAGTCTGAAGGATTAAAATTCTTAACAAATCTTCCGAGCGGACGAGGATTGTTGCGGTTCTGACCTGAGGGTGCATGGAATTTTGATGTTCCTGGTCTCGAGTTGGAAGAACTAAAAAACTTTTTTTTATCTGCGGGCTGATTGTATTTTGACATGGACACCTAAGGTTTAATGAGGAATTGGATTATTTAATTAACCTAATTTTACCGGTTTAATAAGGCTTTGGCAAATGGCCTGGTATTATAATTGCGACCCACGCGCTTTATTGCTCTTTGTCTAGAAAAACGATGCCTCATGGTGGCCTTATGCGGTCTTTTTATGCGATCCACAACCCGAAGATTCGCCTGCCGGGGCAGATTTTTCTGATGATTTGCGAGAAAAAAGTCCATTCAGGCCTGATAAGCCTGGGCTAATACGGCACAATATGTTGTTTAATTGGTCCAACGTGGTCGGAGCTTCCTGTATTTTTTTGAGTTCTTCGTAGAGCACGCCCATTGCTTGGCCATACACCATAGATTGCCTATTGAGGGCTTCCAATTCTTTATTGATTTGTTCTTGTGTTTGGGCGCAATCGGCCGACTGGTGTTCAATTGTTTCAATTTTAGCGGTGTTGATAGATGCTTGCGCGGCAAATGCTTGCTGCTTGGCAATTACGTCTCTCAGTATTTGTTTAAGTTGGTCCGATTGTAATTCGTGTTTATCGGCTGAAAACCTTAGCTTTTGTGTTAATTGGTCTAATTGACTTTCGACTATTTTAATTTGAGCTAAGTTGGCAGCTTGTGCTGCTTCTTGTGATGCTGCCAGTTGTGCAACCCGCCCTTTAGAATCGTCATGGAAGTGTTTGAATAGTTCTTCAAATTGCTTTTGTTGGTCATGGTGTTTTTTGTCAAAAAATGACGTTATTTTTGTACAGCCTGCGGTTGTTAGGCCGCCCAAAAGCAATAACAACAGGAGGAGGAGTAACAAGGTGCGCTTTTTTGTTCTGAGTTTTTCGTTGGTTTCTTTGGCGGCTTTGTCTAGTTGCGCCGTTGTTTCTTTAAGTTGACCAATTAATTGCTGGATTTCTGGTGTAATGAGCTGGGGAAGTTGTTGAACCGGTTGTGCAACCATAAACGAAAAAGAAAATAATACCGCGAGCTGAACAATAGTTAATTTTTGCAAACACAGTAAATTCATCGTACCCCCCATTGATAACCCCTATAAAACACCCTTATTAGCAGCATAGTGGATTGCGGTTCGTGGAGTCAAGGTACGTGACAAAAGCCCTCGAACAAATCGTTCGAGGGCTTTGCTTGCAAATAGAGTCAATTTTTTTTAGATAGCGTCACTATTATTGTAATCAAGGTAGCCCGAAAGTTCCAGGCGGCCACTTGCAAGAACATAAACAGCAACGTCTGCACTGGCTGTTCCTGTTCCTAGTGTTATGCCTTTTGAGCTGTCCGTTGAGTTTATGACGTCCGATGCATCCTTGTTATTGAAGTAAACGCGGTTATCGACAATTAGGTTTCCATTGGTTAACTGAACACCATTTGTGGGGACATTAAATGTTGATCCGTTAAAGTAAAGTGTTGAGGTGTCGTCGACCATGCGCAATAAATTTCGCGTGCTATGAGGAGTGGCATTGCCTGGATTGTATTTAAAGGTCATGCCAATGTCGAACATTAAACGCGAATTTTGCATGATATACATAGGGGTTGCTGCGCGATAGGCAAATGTATGGGTGCCGCGAATAATAACGTCATCTTGCACATATAAACGGCCGTAATCACTGCTTGAGCCAAAGGTATAATCGCCATCAAGGTAAACGATGACGTTTTGTAGGGTTAGAGCTGAGCCTGCTCCACCCATGGCAATTTGCGGTGATGCTGTGCCCGATAAAAGGCGGATAGTCATGTTGCGTAATGTTAATGTGGCGCTATTATCAACGCTCAAAATTGCTCCATCGCCAAGAATTAATTCGCCACCATTTCCGTCAATAATCGTATTATTGTTGATATATGTGGTTGTGCCGGCAGGTATTACAAAGCTGCTGGTTAGTGTTAATGAGTGGCCGTTGCCCTTGATTTTTGCCCCTGAGGTCAAATAGGCATCAGAAGCAAGATTGAGGTCTCCACCTAATTCTAATATGCTTGCCGCGCTGCCAAAGTTTAAGTTGCCCGAAACACGTAATGGCGTATCTAGGGTTAATGTTTCGCCGGCAGGTATTGTAAATCCATTTTTGATAAATCTAATGTTGCTCAAATTTGCTCCACCTGCAGGGACTTGGTAGTGCGCCGTGTTAATAGCGGTAAGATAATTGAGGGTGTTGCTATTGGTTCGATTAACGTAAAGCACGGCATTACTTGTTGTTCGCAATATTGGCCATGTATAATTACTTGCTTGGCTTGTGCCACGAAGGATATAACTATTATTACGTATCATGGGCACGTAAAGTCTTGGATTGGCATAATTTACTGCTTGGCTTGTTGCTTTCAATAAATAGCTGTTATTACGAATTAATGCCGACGTTGCAGCATCAAGGCCACCGCCTCCGCCAGTTCCACCATTAACGGCGTTACTTGTTGCCTTTAATAAGTAACTGTTATTACGGATTAATGCTGCCGTTGCAGCATCAAGGCTGCC
>CAZLQB010000055.1:0-2602 GCA_964561585.1 uncultured Pseudomonadota bacterium | reverse complement strand
CCATGTATAATTACTTGCTTGGCTTGTGCCACGAAGGATGTAACTATTATTACGTATCATGGGAACGTAAAGCCTTGGATTGGCATAGTTTACTGCTTGGCTTGTGCCGCGAAGAATATAGCTATTATTACGTATTAAAGCGGCTGTTGCAGCATCAAGGCCACCTCCGCCTCCGCTGTTAGCTAATTTGACGACGGCGTTACTTGTTGCCTTTAATAAGTAACTGTTATTACGGATTAATGCTGCTGTTGCGGCATCAAGGCTGCCACCACCACCGCCGGTTCCCAGGTTTACGGCATTACTTGTGGTTCTGAGCAAGTGGGTTGCCGGTGTTGTTCCGCCGGTGCCAATTATTGTTCCTGAGCTATACGCCTCTTTCCAATTTGATGCCGATGCATACGTAATGTTTTTTACAATCGATTGTTCGCTCCAGCCATTAACTTTAGCGACGTTGCCGATTTTTATACTGGATCTTGTCGAGTTTATGGTAATTTTTGCACTATCGTTGTCAAAATCTAATGTGGCTACAGAAAACAGCACTTGAGGAATGCTGGCTGCGAGTAAAATTAGCGACGTTTTTTTTACCGAAAACTTCATATTTTTTCCTTTTTTTAAACCTTACGATTCTTTTTTTTGGCTGAATTGAGTCCGCAGTTTTGATGAACTACACATAAACTATTCTTTTTTTGTGCGGATAATTTCAACAAATTTGAAAATATCCAGTGAAACCGCTGATTTTGCGCCATATTATTGATTTGGGTATTTGAGCGCACGGTACTTGTTTGTTGCATGTTGAGTTTTCGTTTTGTTTTTTTAAAGTAATTTTTTGCATTTCTCCTGCTAAATCTGTTGAATTTTTGCTACATGTTCTGTTATGGTCAATGTATAAGCTTTTTGAAGTGGGTAGTTGAAGTTTAGTTCTTTACGAAGGAGATATGTGATGAATGAGATGCAAAAGGGCCAGGGGAATGGAGTTCCAGCGCAAGGCGGCATGAATATGCCTAACGCTGATGTTGTTAAAGGACTGTTGGCTATTATTTTTGGTATCATAGCCATTGTGCTTGCGTATAAAGTTATCGTTGGTATTTTGTTATTTTTTGTTGGGCTGATTTTGCTTTATTACGGCATGGACGCTCTTAAAATAACATGGGTAACGCGTAGCGTTGATGATATTCTCAGAAGAATTCGCGGCGTTTTTAAGTTATAAAATCGATTGAATAAAAAAAAGGCGGCGATAGCAAATTTGCTATCGCCGCCTTTTTTACTTTTTAAAGAAGAATATTAAGCATGTTGATTATCTTTGTTGAACATCTTTTGCAAATATTCTACTAATTGATTCATTGCTTCACCTGTTTGATTCCAGGCATTGTGTCCGGCTTCGCTGGTTTTATTCCAGGCTTGATCAAGTTTGCCTTTGATTTCTTGACCGTAAGCATGTCCCTTCATAAATCCTGTGACACCGTCTTTGAGCTGTGTAATGGTTATGTAAATAATTAACCATTTGAGTGTTTTGACCATAATGTCATTAGCCTTGAATTCAAGGCATTCGTCTTCAATGAGGCGCATAAAAGCTTCGCCGTTGCTATCAAGAATAGTTTTTGCCGTTGCTGTGTCCTGGCGGGCAACGTTTATGGCTTGCTGTGTATTTTTGAAGAAGTTGACGACTTCTTGGTCTTTAGCATCAACAAGGGTCCAATAAGTTGTTAAGAATTTGAGGGCTTCTTCGTTAATGGTTTGATTGATCTTTTTAAATTCGATAAGCATGAGTGGCTTACGTGTTGCCGAAATTTGTTCTTTGTTGATTGCTGTCTGGAGGTGCTTAACAAGATAGCTCAGTGCTGTTGCATCTTCTACAACAATTTTTGATGGTGTTTGTTCTTTGAGCATAATTTCAATAAAAGGATTGCCAGGATGCTTGCGTTTTGGCATTAATGCAAGCGATTGTAAGCCTCCTTCAATAAATTTGCCAACATACGTTTCGCGCCATCCATCGTAAATTGTATCGATTTTTACGCAACCATCAACATAACGAATGGTATAACGTATCGGTACCAAATTTGCTAAATCTTTGCTTGTTTTAAATCCTGAGAGTTTTTGGGTTTTTGGGTCTTGGACGCCAAAAACGATAATATCAAGTTCGTTGACGGCTGGGTTATAATAGATCATGTAGGGTTTGCCAAAACCTTTAAACTGGCAGACGGGTTGATCATTTTGTGCAAATTCTGGACGGCTTGGTGTGATAACAGGGTCGACGGCTATAAGTCCGGCAAAAAGTGCTCCGACAAATCCAAGCGTTAATAGGGCCTTTTGTGCTGAATTGTTCATGTAAATCTCCTCGTTACGAAAGTGAAAATATTGTTACATACCTATGCATAAAGTGTATGCAATTTAACAGATTTTTCAACGTTCTAATTTCGTGTGCAAATTGTATTAATGGCACCGTTAAAACACGCGATATAAAAGGCTTTTTTCCCCTTTTTTTTAAACTAATGACTTAATCATTCTGTGCTTGTTAACTTGAGCAGCGTAAAGCAAATAAATGTGGCGGCTCGCCAGCTCTAGCTGGCGAGCTGTTTGGTTAAGGCAGGGTGATTTATCAAAG
>CAZLQB010000054.1:0-7611 GCA_964561585.1 uncultured Pseudomonadota bacterium | reverse complement strand
TTACATGGTCATGTCCAACGATTACTTTTTTTATCTCATTTTTGAGTGCTTGCCATTCAATATGTTTATCTTTAACCTGGTCGGCGATAATTTGTGATGAAGTAAGGTTTTCCATCCCTGTTCCTATTGTCAAGTGATCTTGTTAATGACGCTTCTTAATTGTTACGTAGACTCTAAACGTTTATCGTGCCATCTTGCAATACATTTATTAAATAAATGTAACCCATCTATTTATTGATGTAAATTCTTAACGTGAAAAGCATGATGATGGAATAGTAAAAAATTAAGAAGACTGTTCTTTTTGGGCTTTTGTGATTTGAGCTAGTAGGGCTTCAGCTTGTTTTTTTATGCTAGGGCTAGCTGTTATTTTTTCTGCTTTTTGTAGGTAATATATTGCTTTTTCGTAGTTGAGCTCACACGCTTGTCCTAGTGCATGCATTTGTCCAAGCATAAGGCTTGCGATTTCTGGAGTTTTTTCAACTGAGTTTTCTTGAAGAACAATATATTGAAAGTGTTTTGTGGCTTGCTCATAGTTGATGGGGATTTCTGGGTCGGTTGAATAATAGTATATGACGCCAAGCATTAAGTGGGCCTTGAGTCGTTCTTCCATATTTTCGCCTTGTGTTGCGAGTTTAAAATAGCGCGCCGATAGTTTATAATTTATTCCTCTTCCTTGGCCATCGTAATACATCAATCCAAGATTATTATAGGCTACGATTTGAGCTATTTTTGATTCTTTTTGGAGTGCGGCTTTTGTAAAGAATTCTAGCGCTTGGTCATAATCAACCGGAATGCCCTCGCCCAATCGGAGCATTATTCCTAGCGCGATAAAGGCTTCGGCTTGTGCCGCCTTGTTGGCCTGTTGGTGTGATGCCTGTTGGTAATATTCTATAGCTTTAAAATAGAGATCTTGGTTGTGCGACTGAATTGTGCTTGCAGCGATTGTTCGGTATATATGTCCCATGTAAAGGTTGGCCGCCGCATGAGCTGCTTTGTCTTCTGTTAGTTTGGTAACGAATTCAAAAAACTTAAAAGCCTTATTATAATCGGTAGCAACGTCGTTGCCGATATAATACTTGAGCCCTCCTTGTAAATATTCATTAACAAACCAGTGCGATGTTAGAGCGCATTGTTTTATGGCATCAGAGTCGATTGGTTTTTCCCATCCAGATTCCATAGTGTATATTGATGGTAATAAACACAGCGAAATGGCTATTCCTTTAAATGTGCGTGAAAGTTGCATGAGCGTCCTTTTGGTTGTTGTAACTTGTGATTATTTGAATTGGATTTCGAGTTTTGAGATTTTGTTTTGTAAGTCGTGCTGAGAAATTTTGAGATTATTCGATACGTGCTCGATGTTAAAGCGATTTTTTTTAAGCGTGTAGGTTAAAAAGTGCCGTTCAAAATTGTCTGTAGCTTCCTGGAGTGAATTAAAATGCAAAAAAGCTTGTTCTTCAACAAAGTGAATGTTTTTTTCATGTAAAAAGCTTTGTAAAAGCGGGGTGTCTATAATCTCTGTTTTGTGTGGTGATTTTGCCACCATCGTTTCGATAAAGGCCTTGAGTTCTGCGATATTACCAACCCAATTGTGATTTCTCAAAAATCGGATTCCTTTTGTAGAAAAGGAAATGTTTTTCATATGTAATGTGTTTGAAATAGAGAGGAAGTGATTACACAATAATGGGATGTCGTAGCGGCGTTTATTAAGTGGGACGAGTTCTATAGGGGTAAGATTTAATTTGTAGAGCAGCGAATTGCCAAATTTGTGTTCAAGTGAAAGCTTGAAGAGCGATTGATATGAGCTGGCTATAATTTTTATCAGCCCCTGCGCATTTTGCTTTTTATATTCGTTGCTATTCAAAAAACAGAGCAGGTCTTTTTGACCTTTTTCTGATAAGTCGTTTATATTTTTAAAATAAAGTGTTCCAGTGTGTGTTGCAATAAGCGTTTGATAAAGATTTTCCACCTGGGTTGAGCAATTGAATAAAGTAAAGGGCAGGGATTCCTGTGCTCCGCGCTGGTGGGCATAATTGGCTATAAGCGCTTTGCCTGTGCCTTGTAGCCCATAAATTAAGAGCGGATGTTTTAGGGGGGCCAGGTGTTCTACGTGATGAACAAATTCTAAAAAGAGGGGGCTCTCTCCGATTAAGCCAAAGTCTTTAAAGTTTTTTAGGCTGGCTTGTTTGTTTATTGTTTGTTTTGCTGGAGCGGTAATACATTCAATCTTTGATATGACCTCATCAAGATTAAAAGGTTTTTCGATAAAATCGAGGGCGCCGTTTTTAATAGCTTCAAGCGCTATTGGTATGCTCCCGAATCCAGACATAATGATAACTTTTTGGTGTGGGTATTCTTTTTTTATTCTTGATAAGAGGTCAAGCCCATTGCAATTTGGCATAAAGATGTCGAGTAATACAACGTCAGGAATAAGGTCGCCAATAATCTCTAGGGCTTTGTTTCCATCAGATAATGTTTTTACTCGGTAGTTCTCATCTTGGAGAGATTCTTGGAGCATTTGTAGGATTGCTGGTTCATCATCAACAATAAGGAGCAAGGGTTTGATATTCATAGTAGTTTATTGATTGTGTTAACTGGTTTAATTGGGCCTTCGGCAAGGCCGCGAATGAATTGGTATACGTATGGATTATCGCAGTCCCATATTGTTTCAGAGGGGCCTTTATAAATAATGGTTCCCTCGTGAAGCATGGCAACGTGACTTGCAAATTTAAAAATTTCAACGTCGTGGGATATAACAACGGTTGTAGTTTTTTGCTCATCGTGTGTTTTTTTAATGAGCTCGTGAATAACTCGGACAGAGATGGGATCAAGTCCTGTTGTTGGCTCGTCATAAAGGAGAATTTTTGGGTTGAGCATAAGCGTTCGTGCTAGTCCTACTCTTTTTTTCATGCCGCCAGATAATTCGTCTGGGTATTTATCGAGTGCGTCTGAGCCCAGCCCAACGCTACTTAGTTTTTCGGTAACAATAGGAAGAACTTTCTCTTTCGCAATTCCTTCTTCAAGCATGGTGATGCCGATGTTTTCAAACACGGAGAGCGAATCAAGAAGTGCTGCAAATTGAAAAACATATCCACATTTTTTGAATACTGTTTTTTTTCCCTCGGCAGAGAGTTTTGTTATATCTTGGTTATCGATAGTAATGGTTCCGGCATCTGGTTTGATAAGACCTATGATTTGTTTGAGCAAAACCGATTTGCCTTCGCCTGATCTACCTATGATGGCAATAAATTCGCCATCTTCTACCGTGAGGCTAAGGTCTTTGGTTACGGCATTAGCGCCGAATGCTTTTTTTAAATTTTTTAGTTGTATCATCGGGTAAATAGCAATGAGGTTAAAATATAGTCTGCAACAACCACGGTTAATATTGCATAAACAACGCTTTGCGTGATTGAAATACCAACCCCTTTTGCTCCTCCACGGGTAATGAAGCCTTTATAGGTACTTATTATGGTGATGAGAAAACCAAAAACAACCGCTTTAATTAAACCGCTCGTTATATCTGAAAGCTCGACGTTTTCGATAATGGCCTGCATATAGACTTCCGGGTTAATGCCAAGCACGTTGACTGCCGTATAGTAACCGGCCATAACTCCAAATAATGTGCAAAAAACCGAAAGAAAAGGAAGGATTAGTATTCCAGCAATGATGCGGGGAACAATAAGGTATTGATGCACATCGATGCATAGTGTTTGCAAGGCATCAATTTGTTCGGTGATGCGCATTGTTCCAATCTCTGCGGTTATTGCAGATCCTGCGCGACCGATGACCATGATTGCGGCAAAAACGGGACCAAACTCGCGGGCCATAGCGAGAAAAACAATTGGCCCAATATAATGAGTTGCGCCAAAACGCTCAAGGCCAACATAACTTTGGAGGGCAAGTGCCGCTCCGACCGTTGAGCCAACTAAAAAAACGACGCCAACACTGCTTACGCCGATATAGTTCATATGATAAAAAAGCTTTTTTATCCGCAACTTTGTTGAAAAGAAGGCCGTTATAGCTTCATGAAGAAAAAGCCCGAGCCTTCCAATATTATTGCAGCTTTTTATGGCGACTTTACCGATTGCTTCAATTAACTGTGGCAGCACGTTCGTGCCTTTTTCTTAGTTTTCACGGCAGGTGAAAACGGTTAGCTTTTATTGATTCTCTTTTTCAACAGGAATTTCAGCCGATTTTGATTGGTCTGGTGTCGCTGGAAGCTTTTTTTCTATGTTTGCAAGTGGGGATTGTTTTTCAATCTTAAATCCTTCAAGTAATGAGGATTTTGTTTCGCGTGATTTAAGGATTGCTAGGCCAAGTGCGCCAAGAATAAAAATGGCACACAATGCCCATGTTGTTTTTTGAAAAAAGTTTTGGCCACCCGAGCCACCAAAAAGCATTTGATTACCCATGCCGCCGAGACCCATGTCGCCCTTGCCTGGTTGAATGAGAATAAAGAGCGCCAAAAACAATGAAAAAATAACGAAAAGAATTATCAAAAAAGTTATCATTTTTCCTCGCACATAAAAGTCAATTTTTAAAAGATGTGTTATTTACCATTACTCTACAATAATACATTTTACGATTTTTTCAAATTCTGGGAAGTCTAAACTTGCCTTTCCTATTAAAAAACCCTGAATAAGGGGGAATTTTTTGAAAAAGGCTATGGTTTTTAGGTTAACGCTACCGCCGTACAATAGGGACAATGTTATGGATTGGGCATGTTTTTTTGTTTGTTGCGAAAGCCATGTATACGTATTTTCGATTTGCAGGGCGTCTGGGACGTTGCCCGTTCCGATGGACCATGCTGGCTCATAAGCGATATAAACAGGAAGTCCGTTGATTTTGTGTTGATTTGCTTCAAGAACCCCGATAATTGGTTTGAGCTGGAGTTCGAGCGCTTCAATTGTTTTACCGTTAAGAAAGTCTTCTTCTTGTTCTCCAATGCAAATGACTGGCGATAGGTTGTAGTCTAAGAGTGTTTGTAGCTTACGAGCGACCGCTTCGTTGGTTTCGCCACAATATATTCTTCGTTCACTGTGGCCTATAATGCAAGCTTGGCATCCTATGGCGGCAAGTGTTTCGGCTGATATTTGTCCGGTGTAGGCTCCCGCAATGTGTTCTGAGCAGTCTTGGGCGCACCACTGAACGGGAGTGTCTTTGAAAATTGTTGTGAGTTCTTGTATGGCTGGTAAGGTTGGAGCTAAAAAAAGAGAAAGATTTTTGTTTTTTGCCATGCTTACTAATGCGTCAAAGTGATCGGCTGTTTGGTCTATTGTTGAGTCAAAGCTGAAATACATCTTCCAGTTGGCAATAATGGTGCATTTTTTCACAAATACTACTCTCTTTTGCTAAAGGTTAACGGTGACGATGTTCATCAATGAGAATGTACCGAATTTTAAAAAAAATGGTAGCGTTGGTTATGGCATTAAAGCTTTTTTGTTGGGGGCGTGCTTGACGTATCTTTGGGCGGGCGATTTTCACGGCGAGAATTGCGGCTCTTGCTTGACTAAACTCTAATTTGCCGTAAGCTCAAGACTGCTGAAAAAGAGTGGTTATTATTCTTAATTTAATCAATGGATTACTCATATGATGCGTTGTCGAATATTGCGAGCCGTTGCATGTCTTGGGTTGCTGTCAAGCCTAACCCTTGGGCTCAAGGCTCATCATAATGGAACAAGATATTTTCCATTTCTAGAAAAAACAGAAGACATTACGACTAAAAAGCGTTCGCAGCTTTCGCCCGAGTTTTTTTGCCTTATGGCATCAACGGCTCATAAGCGTGGTGGGGGTAATGGCGGAATCCCTGAGCTTTGGGGTAAGTACGACCTTAATGATGTCGTAGCAAGCTTGGGCGCAGTTCAAGGTCTGGCTGCTGCCAATTCAGTTAAGGATATTTTGGTTGCTGGTTTGCAAGACCAACCGATTAAATTTAAAGTTGATAGCAAGGTGCAGGCCCAGGGGTTCGCCCTTGGTTATGAGCATGCATTGAGATGGGATGGTTTTTCGGTTGGTGTTTGGGCGCCGGTGATGCATGTTTCTGCGACGGGGCGATTTGGTCTTGATTTTGGCCCTGATGGTAACATTAATAATGTGCCAGTGGCTACGCAGGTTGATGGCGAATGGGTGTTGAATGCTGATGGACTGAAGATTGATGCCGCCCGACGTTCGGCTCATGATAAGTTGGGGTTTGTTGGTAATCATTGGGATGCGACTGGGTTTGGTGATATTGATACACATATTCGCTGGAATTATTTTATTGATCACCAAATGCTTATGAGAAGTATTGATAATTACGTACAAGTTGGTCTTATTATTCCCTCTGGGATGAAAACAAAACTTAGCCAACCACTCTCTCTTCCAGCCATGGGTGATGGGCATTGGGGTGCTTATTTTGATGTTGTTCCTGAGTTTGAACTCAGACAAGATTGGAAGTTTGGCTTTTTGCTTGGTGGTTTATACCAGTTCAAAGAAACCAGAAGCGTTCGCTTGCCGGTTGGCAAAGAACCTGTTCCATATAGTGCTTTAACGGGTAAGGTTGAAATTCAACCGGGCGTAACCGCTAAATTGTCTCCGTATTTTACGCTAGAAAATTTGACCGATGGTGTTCATTTTCAAATTCGTTACACCTATTTACGTCATAGTATGGATAAGTGGTATGATCGTCGTTCAGATAAAACGATTGCAAGTTATTTGGATAGGACGAGGTCTGATGCAGCATTGACTGTAGCCCAAATTGCTCAAAATATCGTTGACCGTGAATTAAGTTCAAAATGGCGCGCACACTTCTTTTCATTCCATCTTGTATATGATTCAAAGCAGGCGTTGCAAAATTGGGCAACGGACCCTTTATTTTCTGTAACTTATGATTTGCCAATAAGTGGAAACGGTATCGCTAAAACACACCAAATTTCAGTTGGTGCGAAATTACATTTTTAATCAGGTGAGGTAGGAAAACCATGAAATTTTGGCCCGCAACAAAGCTCTTTAGTTTTTTCTCCAATGATATGGCGATTGACCTGGGTACCGCTAATACGGTTATTTATGTCAAAAATCGAGGGGTTGTCCTTAATCAGCCTTCGGTGGTTGCTGTTAAATCTTCAACAAATGAAGTTTTAGCTGCTGGAGATAAAGCAAAGATGATGCTTGGCAAAACGCCAGAGAGCATTATTGCAAGTCGTCCAATGCGTGATGGGGTAATAGCAAATTTTGAGCTTACCGAAAGCATGTTGCGTTACTTTATTCGTGATGTGCACAATAATCGTCGTGCGTTGGTTCGTCCACGCATGATCATTGGTGTTCCATCAGGAATTACGCAAGTTGAAAAACGTGCAGTTGAAGATTCTGCAAAACAAGCCGGAGCGCGAGAGATTTACACTATTATGGAACCGATGGCTGCTGCTATTGGTGCTGGATTACCAGTTGAAGAGCCAACAGGTAATATGATTGTTGATATTGGTGGTGGAACAACAGAGGTTGCTATCATTTCGCTCAAGGACATTGTGTATTGTAAGTCGGTACGCGTTGGTGGCGATGAGATGGATCGTTCAATTGTTCAATATGTCAAAAGAAAATACAATCTTTTGATTGGTGAAAAAACCGCTGAAGATATCA
>CAZLQB010000053.1:3648-7686 GCA_964561585.1 uncultured Pseudomonadota bacterium | reverse complement strand
ACACTCACGGCGGCAAGTTGTTCACGGCCTATTCCATATGTATGAAAATACTGGCGCGTTACCAAGGCAAACAATGAAGCAAATGAGGCCCCGGCCATATATTCGGCATCATGCAAACAAGCACCCATAAGACCAGCCGTAATAACAGCTGGATCAACGTCGGTCATTTTTTCTACCCCACTTACCATTACCACGCGAGCAGCACCCGACATAATAGCCATTACCCCAGCGGCTAGCGCCATACCACCCGATGCACATGCCGATTCGATTCGAAATGCGGGAGCCAAAACGCCTATAACATCAGCGGCCACAGCGCCAAGATGACCCTGCCCACCCCATAACTCAGCACCCATATTAGCAACAAAAATCATATCGATATCTGAAGGCTTAAGGCTCGCGTCACGCAATGCTTCGTGTTGTGATTGAGCTAGCAGATCGGTAATGCTATGGTGCCACAATTCGCCAAAGGGCGTACAGCCAACACCTAATACAGGAATTTTCATCGTCCACCGCCATGGACCGATTCCATAATTCGTCGATATTGTTGGTACGTAATATATTCCTTGCGCGTAATATAATCGGCAACCGATGGAGCACTTGCTCGATGCAGAAAAAGATGCTCAGTCGTTCGTAGCAAAAAAGCATCCGCGCCACTACCACTGCCATAACTGACCACCAAAATACGTTGCCCAGGCAAAGCATTATCCAATACGGCGGTCAACCCAAGTAATGTTGCAGCGCTATAAGTATTTCCCACAAACGGCGCCAGATTTCCATGAATAACGGCATCTGTTGCAAAACCAAGGCGCTTGGCAATATTAAGGGGAAATCGACCATTCGGTTGGTGAAAAATAACATGATTAATATCTGATGGATTGAGATTAACTTGTCGTAAAAGTTCTTGTGCAATAGTAGCAACATGATAAAAATACGCTGGTTCGGCGGTAAATCGTCCGGTATGTTCCGGATAAATTTCGGACGGTCTACGCCAAAAATCAGGTGTATCGGTGGTTATGGAACATGTATGCTCAATGACCGCCAGCGATTCTCCATTATCAACGCCAACAATAAAAGCTGCCCCACCAGCAGCCGCAGTATACTCAAGCACATCACCAGGAGCCGCTTGTGCCGTATCTGAACCAATAGCAAGAGCATGAGTTGCCATGCCCGAACCAACCAAAGAGCAACACGTACTGAGTGCCGCCGTTCCAGCTTTGCAGGCAAATTCAATATCGGCGGCATGGCTAAATTTGTTAATCCCTAATGCCTGAGCGACCATGGTTGCCGTTGGCTTAACGGCATATACATGGCTCTCGCTCCCCACAAAAATTGCATTAATTCTATCGGCCGAAAGGCCTGCACGCACAAGAGCGTTATTTGCAGCAACAACGGCAATAGTTGTCGTATCTTCATCAATCGCGGGCACCACTTTTTCGTGCACCGCAAGACTTGTAAAAATTTTTTCCCAGTCGGTTGACCATGCTTGCGCGATATCTTGACCCTTAAGTCGCAAGCGCGGCAGATAGGCCCCATATCCCAAAATACCTATAGGCATGCCCGCTCCAAGGCTTGCTTAAGTAATTCTTGCGCATGAGCAAATGTCACTTTACCTTCAGAAACCATACACTGCGCAATATCATCAACCAAATGAGCGGGGACACCAGCATTAATTGCAATATTGCGACTATGTAAACGCATGTGCCCTTTTTGAATGCCTTCACTTGCAAGCACCTTAAGCGCAGCAAAATTTTGCGCTAAACCAACAGCGGCCATAACGCTGGCAAGTTCTCCTGCCGTACTAACGCCAAGAATTCTTAAACATAATGACGCTATCGAATTACTTTTGGTCGTTCCACCAACCGTACCAACCGCAATAGGAATTCGTAACGTACCAACAAGGTCACCTTGCGCATTAATGGTATAATCGGAAAGCGGCGCATATGGTCGTTCAAAAGCAGCAAAACCATGAGCACCAGCTTCAACGGCCCGAAAGTCATTTCCCGTTGCCAACACAACCGCATCAATGCCATTCATAATCCCTTTGTTATGCGTCACAGCACGGTATGGATCAACACAGGCAAACGTGTATACATCAAGAAATGCATCAATGAGCTCTTGGCCTAAATCCTCGCGCTTCCAAGTTGCTGTTGCTGTAACAATACGACTCGTTGCCAAATTTGAAACAATTTTTACACGGGCAGAACCACCAATAAGATCAACAATAACGGGCGCTAAAGCCTCAAGCATACTGTTAACAATATTTGCCCCCATAGCATCTTTAACATCAACCTGCACATGAATAACCAAAAAAGAACCGCGCGGGGTTTGTAATTGACGAACGCAAATTGTGCGAGCACCGCCGCCAATGCTTACCAAAAAAGGATCTTGAGTATTTGCATGCGCAAGAAGTGACGCTTCATTTTCAGCAATTTTTTTCTGTGCCTGAGCAGGATCGACAACATTAACAACCAGGAGTTGCCCGATCATCATTGAGGCTTCAATATGCGTTATAAATCCACCATTAGGCCGCGCCAGCTTTGCCGCATGGCATGCACCAGCAACAACACTCGGCTCTTCGGTGGCCATAGGAATAAGATAATCTTTGCCGTTGATAATAAAGTTGGTTGCAATTCCCAAGGGAATAACAATACCAGAAACGACATTTTCGATTGTTGGGTCATGGGCGTAACCATCAACGGTACGCACTAATTTGAGAAGCTCAACGTCCTCATCTGACAAATTTGCAAAAGTTTTAACAAAAGCCAATCGCTCCTGCCAATTTTTTTTGTAAAAACCTTTTATGCGACTTGATTTTACGATCATTAGACGACACTACCTTGCCTAATTCTCCACTTTTTTTGCCTTTTTCTCCTTGAAGACTATACGCCGCCAAACGGCGTTTGTCAATTATAGACGGCTATTTAAAAAACTTACTTGCTCGGTAGTTATGGGCTTCTCGACGGCATAAGGGACACTCTTCTTTAATCGTCAATGCATGGTCAATACAAGCACAACAAAAGGAATGGCCACATGGCAATACAGCGATTTCAGAACAATCTTCAAAATCTTCACAACAAATTGCACACTGTTTTTCTTTGCGTATTACTGGCATTTCCAGTTGATCACTACGAAATTTTTTTATGGTAAAAAAGAAAGCTTTTGAACGATAACCGTTAGCCTCACGCTCACAGCGTGGACATTTATGAAACAAGGAAAGCTTAATATTGGCACAAGAACAACATAACGTATCACCACATGGCAATACGGCTATCCTTTCTGCGTCATCGTATAATCGTTTACAAGAAAAACAACGATTTTGATCATGCGCTACAGGCATAGTTAAATTAGGATCTTCACAATCACGAATCTGCACAATGCGCACACGCGAACCGTTATTTATATTTAAACCGCCGCCTAAAATCGGTTGATTTAACAAGAAAGCAAACAAATCCTGAAGCTGCCTGTCAAATTCAGCAAACCCTTCGGGCAAACCTTGCGCCTCCATAGCATTCAAATTAACATGACTGTGTACACCACTTAACAACATTAACCCAGCAAAAATCAAACAGCGCATTTTCATGAGAATCCTTTTGTACTTAAGAATTTATTATCAGGATGGATACCGATCAAGTACGGTATAACAAGATATGTTTGTTAAAAGCGTACATAAAGTAGCATAACACTTCTTGCTTGGCAAACAGTAAAAAAGACATAAACTTAAAGATTCTGCATAAAAAAACATTATCGAAAGATCAACGCATGAACCATAATGATACCAAAACAACTATTCAAGAGCTCAAAAATGCGGTCAAAAAATTCAGAACTGATCGCGAATGGGATCAATTTCACAACCCACAAAACATGGCCATGGATATTACGGTCGAAGCATCAGAATTGCTCGAACTTTTTTTATGGAAAGATAATCAAACCATTGCACAAATGCTTAAAGAAGACGCCGCGTTCAAAGAAAACATTCAAGATGAATTGGCAGACACGCTACATGCCTGCCTCGGATTTGCTAATAATCTTGGCCTTGAT
>CAZLQB010000053.1:0-3548 GCA_964561585.1 uncultured Pseudomonadota bacterium | reverse complement strand
CGCCGCGCCAAAAAGTCACGATATACCGCAAGCACTTCTTCGATAACACTATCATCTTCCATGGTTGTTACATCGCCAAGCGGCGTATTGTGCACCATCGCCTTGAGCACCCTACGCATGATTTTGCCTGATCGTGTTTTTGGTAATTTGGTAAGAATATGGACACCTGATGGGGTTACGAATTTACCTATGCGTTGTTGGACGCAAATAACCAACTCTCTTTCAAGGGAGGTGCTGGAGGGAGCGGCCTGCTCACTATCTCCAAGGCATTCCCCCTTGGAGAACCCCCTAGATTGGGCACAATCATCTCGCAGGATGACAAAGACCACAACACCTTCTCCCTTAATTTCATCGACAACACCAATCGCCGCCGCTTCGGCAACTGCAGAATGGGTAAGCATTGCCGACTCAATTTCGGCAGTTCCAACACGATGTCCAGCAATATTAAGGACTTCGTCAGCACGTCCAAGCATCCAAAAATACCCGTCCGCATCTTTTATGGCATAATCGCCGGTATAATACATGCCAGGAAAACGCTCCCAATAGGTTTTAATGTAGCGCTCGTCATCCCCGCCAAAAAACCCAAGCGGCATCCCCGGCCATGGTTTTTTGATCACTAAAAAACCCTTTGTTTCTGGCGCAGCAGACTCGCCATATTCATCAATAATACCAGCATCAATTGCCGGCAGCGGTTGAGCAACCGACCCTGGTTTAAGGTCACCAAGATCCAGCCCAGCCGTTGGTGCAATCATAAAGCCACCGGTCTCGGTCTGCCACCACGTATCAATAATCGGACAACGCTGCCCACCAATAACATCATTATACCAATGCCAAACCTGTGGGTTAAGCGGTTCACCAACCGAACCTAGAACCTGTAAACTACTCAGGTCGTGCGTGCGAATTAATGCATCGCCAAGCTTCATAAAAAAACGTAGCGCGGTCGGCGCTGTATAAAAAATAGTTACTTTATATCGCTCAATAAGCTGCCACCAAATATCTTGTTGCGGGCTATCGGGCGCACCATCGTACATAACCATGGTTGCCCCGTGCATTAATGGCCCATAAACAACATACGAATGTCCGGTAATCCACCCAATATCGGCGGTGCACCAATAAACCGATTCTTCATTAATGTTAAATGCCCACTTTATGGTCGAATATACATAGGTTAAATAGCCACCGGTTGAATGCATTATACCCTTTGGTTTACCGGTCGATCCTGATGTGTATAACACAAAAAGAGGATGCGACGATTCAACTGGTTCTGGGACAACAAAGATGGATCCTGAATCACGTTCAGGATGACAAAAAGAGCCACCAATAATATCACCAAGCATCGCAACGGTAACACTTGGCAATTGATCAACGGCCTTATCGACAAAATCTTTCAAAGGTATGCACTTGCCCCGTCTGATATCAAAATCGGTTGTAACAACAATCTTGGCCCCGACATCGATAATCTTATCGCGCAAAGCATCAATACCAAAACCAGAAAATACGACAACATGGATGGCCCCAAGACGCGCAATAGCCAACATCGTTGCAACAGCCTCGGGCACCATAGGTAAATACACAACAACCGTATCACCCTTATTCACACCAAGAAACCGTAATTTATAGGCTATGCGATTGGTCAATTCATAAAGAGCTTGGTAACTAACATTTCGCTTATTACCCCGCTCGTCTTCCCACAAAATCGCGGTACGTTCACCACGGCCAGCTTGTATATGGATATCCAGGCACGCATGTGATGCGTTGAGCTCGCCTCCTTTAAACCACGTATAAAACGGAGTTTGTCCGTCAAGCACCTTCTCCCATTTTTTAAACCAAGGAAGCTTTTCGGCCTGAGATTCCCACAACGCTCTATCTTCTAAATTTAAACTTTTCATACAACCTTACCCTTTTGCATAACACACAGAATTTATTCCCGCCCATAGTGTGGCAGTATTTTTATAATCTTGCAAAAGGGGTCGCGTTCATTGCTATGCTTACGCTATATCGTTCACATTCCAAAAAGTAAGGGGATTTTATGGATAGCCGGTCTATCAAAAAACAATGTTGGTTCTTATTACTTATTCCTGTGCTTGCCGCGCTTATTTTCGTCATGTGCGCGCTTTCATCAATATTTTTCAAAACCTACCTCAAAACATTATTCCATTTTCTTGGTATCTCAGAAGTACTCAAACTCTCAGAAAGTAATACCTACCCACTCACCGTCCTTTTGTTGTTTACCGGCCTTTTTATCTTCGTCATTATTCGTCACAATTTCAAAGACTCCCTATTATCATTTTTGATCTTTATCGCTTCGTATGGCATTTATGGGTACCTATTTGCCACCATCCATGCGCTTGGATTTTTTACTAAACCACTCTTACCCACCCTTTTAATCCTCATGTTTTTTGGCTCGGTCGTAGTTATAAAAAAAATAAAAAAATTACTGGAAGTAAATAGCATAACACCCGGAGTGCAAAATATTTTTGAATGTTTCCTGTGGACTAGCATTTTCTTGGTATCAAGCAAGATGTTTTACCCTTTCATCCGCCCAACGCTCACAAGCTTTGCCCCATTTACGTGGGTACAACGCCAATATGGGCTCTCGGAGGCATCTATCTTTTTCATTTTTTTTGTCATATGCTTATCAGCGCTGACATTACTTGTAATACTCCAAAGCCCAAAATGGTATAAATTATTTAAACGTTGCTAAAATTCTGAACTCTTTGAACAATAATTTCTCCTATTTTGTCATCCCGGACGTGATCCGGGATCCTTCTTAAGGTTATACAATAACAATCAGGATGGATGCTGAATCACGTTCAGCATGACAAAAAAATTATTAGGCTTTATTAAGAAGGTTTTTTGAATATGAAAACATATCGAATTCAATTCTTGTTATTATTACTCTCCTGCTCCATGCCGGTCAAATATGCTCACGGATTATTTGGCTCTCCGCAAAAACCAAAAGTAATCATGATTAACCCGGCCGGTGACGCAAAAAAATCGGGCCGTAAACTATCAAACAATTATGAACGGGCCATTACCTTCAAATTAGCCGAACGGCTAGCCAAATCAATTGAAGACCGTTATGGCATGAAGGTTATTCTCACCCGAGTTCCCGGGGATGAATTAGTTCATCTTCAAAACGCCTCATTTGCCAACCGCATTAATGTTGATCTTTTTCTCAATATTAATATCTATAAAGAAGACCACGAAAAACCAAAAATGCTGGTATATCACCGCATGCTTGACCCGTTGGCAGATCTAGTCCGCCGCACATACCCATCGCTTGAACTTGCACCGGTAAACGTTGCCCACATGCGCAATATCCACAAAACAAAATCATTTGGCGAACGGATTAAAATGGCCCTAACGAACCAAGATTATCAAAAGCTTTTTGATTTTTCTGGCGTCCATGGCATCCCAATTAAGCCACTTGAGGGAATTATTGCCCCAGCATTTCTTTTTGATCTTGGCCTTAATGACGAAGACCAATGGCATCTTTTTATTGAGCCAATAACAACGTCTCTAAAATTCTTACTCGAATACTAAAA
>CAZLQB010000052.1:0-7920 GCA_964561585.1 uncultured Pseudomonadota bacterium | reverse complement strand
TTTTACCGCTTTAACATCGGCCTCAACTAAACGTAGTTCGGGCATTGTTGCGGCCACAACAAGTTGCGTAGGGCTATTATAGTTAACAACCTCGGCAACACGCTCATTACCGGATGGATCGTCATACTTAGCACAGATTGCTTTAACCGTTTCAAGAGGAAGCCCAAGAACGGCTATCATTCCGCCCTCAACTTTTTTGGTTGCTTCTTCCATAAAGGCTGAACGCTTTTTGAGCAGATATAATGCATCAGGAAGCGTCATGCCGCCAGCTGCAAAAATTGCTGCATATTCACCAGAACTATGGCCGGCAACAATATCTGGCTTTATGCCATATTTTTCGGCTAATAGGGCCGTTATTGAGGCGCTCACCAAAAAGATTGCCGTTTGCGCATTGCCTGTTTCTCGCAATTCACGCTCTGAGGATGCAAAACACAAACGAACAAAATTATTTTCCAAGCAACCTGACGCTTGTTCAAAAAGCTCTTGAATAATCCGTTCGCGATCATATAAATCTTTTCCCATGCCAAGAAATTGAGCACCTTGCCCTGGAAAAATCATTCCTATTTTCATGAATCTACCTCGCTATAGCGTTTAGCAAGAACTGAACCCGTTCAAGCGCTCGTTCTTTTCCCAAAATTTCTATCAATTCAAAAATACCTGGGCTCATAACGCCGCCGGTCAGCGCCAAACGTAATGGTTGGGCAAGCGTTACTAATTTTTCATTATGTTGCTCACAAATACCTTTTGCCTGTTCAATTAAACTCTGGTGGGTAAATGGATCGGTTGCCGCCATTGCTTGAGAAAATAACTGAACAATTGGCACCATCGCTGGAGTTTTCCATTTATCGAGCACCGAAGCGTCAATAGTTGATGGATTATTAGCCAACAAAACAATGTCGTTAAGTATTTCACGTAACGTTGTTGCCCGCTGCTTATATAACCCAATAAGAAGATCCAATTCCTGCTGAGCCCATAACGAACAGAGTTGTTTATAGCCTTTTGGATCCATTTTATTAAGAGCATCACGCAAAATCTCAACCGATGACTCTCGAAGATAGTGGCCATTGAGCCACTGTAGTTTTTTGATATCAAATATCGCGCCTTTTTTGCCTACGGCATCAAGGGCAAAATAGTTGATTATTTCTTGTCTGGTAAATATTTCTTGGTCACCATGTGACCACCCTAACCGCACCAGATAATTTAATAACGCTTCGGGTAAAAAACCCTGCGCACAATATTCTTCAACGGCTACACTTGCATCACGTTTACTCAACTTGCTACCATTGGGCGCAAGAATAAGCGGAATGTGCGCAAATATAGGTGCGCAGGCACCAAGCGCCTCATAAAACAAAACTTGTTTTGATGTATTACTTACATGGTCTTGCCCACGAATTACATGGGTAATGTGCATAAAAATATCATCAACAACAACACAAAAATTATAAATAGGGGTTCCATCGCGCCGCATAATAACAAAATCGTCTAATTGATCGGCATCAACTGACATATTCCCAAGCACAAGATCTTGATAATCAACCTTAGCCAACCCATCCGGCACACGAAAGCGAATAGCGTGCGGACGTTGTAGGTCTGCTTCTGTATATGGTTTATCGCGACACGTGCCCTGGTATTTACTTCCTTTGCCTTGCTCTAAATCAAAGATCACCTGATCGGCATCCTTTGGCTGGCAAAAACAAGGATATGCTAACCCCTTTTTTATCAACTCATGAGCCGCCGCCCGATGTTCCTTTATGCGATCAAGCTGATAAACAATCGGTTCATCTGACGCCAATCCCATCCATTCCATTGAATGCAAAATTGACGTCACATATTCCGGCTTTGAACGAACAACGTCGGTATCCTCAATGCGTATCAGAAACTTGCCACCATTATGGCGCGCAAATAACCAATTAAACAAAGCACTCCGCAGACCACCAATGTGTAAATGACCGGTTGGCGATTGAGCAAAGCGTACCCGAATATCACGTTGTTGCGTCACGGCTTCTAAGCTTTCAACGCTCACAAGAGCTAGTTTTTCTTTAACCACTTCTGCATACGGCGATGGATTTTTGGCATCACGTGTTCCATATTTGACCAGCAATATTTGCCAATAATTTTTTGCTTCGACAAATTTCTTTGCGCTCCAATAATAGGCACCTAATTGATAAAGCGCTGATTCATGAGCGATGCTTTGATTATTATCGGCGATTGCCTTGAGCGAAGCAAGCGCTTGTTGCTGATCTAATTCTTTGCCGCTATCCAATTTCATAAGTGCCAATTTTATTTGATAAAAATCTTTAACTGCGTGATTTTTTATTTTATCAACAGCACCGGTTAACGCTGTAATTGCTTCGTCTAATTTACCAAGATGAAGCAAGGCTTCTGACTGATACACGCGAAACATTGGCGCAAGTTCGGTGCTTTTATAATTTTCGTATCCGTCTTTAAACAATTGCTCGGTTGTTTTCCATTTTTCGATTTCAGAACCAAAAAACATACTATTTGCATCGGCTGATGTTATTTTACCAACAACCCCATCATAAGAACGAAGCGCCTGAATTAATGCTTTATGCGCTTGCTCGCGAACATGGGTTCGGTAAAAACAATAACCAGTTGTCGCAGCAGCTAAAATAGCTACGCCAACAACTCCTGCAAGTACTGGTTTTTTATTCTTGTTTACGAAATCGATGGCATTTTCTAACCAAACAACGACTGGATTTGATGAAGTATCCATAAACTCTCCTTTGTAAGTTACGGGATGGTCAATAAACTCGTCAAATACATTAACAAAATAGCAAACATTTCAATGCATTGCACAGATCAAATTATATCGCAGATTATAATACTGTACAATAAAAAATATATTGAAACTAAAAAGCAGAACGGTAAACCAGAAGGCTACTGGCCGAAAGAATTCCACGCAAAAAGAATAGCGTTTTCAATTGACTGAGCATCATAATTTCCGTGGCAAACCACCACATTTCCCTTAACCCCAAGCAATAATGCGCCGCCATATTTTCGATGCCCAAGTGAATTGGAAACATCGTTTAAAAAATAGTCACTCCATAATTGCATCTGACTTTTAAAAACCGATTGAACCGGCTCTTTTTCAATATGTTTTTGCATCATGTGCGCAAACAAATCAAAAGAAGCTTCCATTGTTTTTAAAAAAACATTACCGGTGAAGCCATCACAAACAACCACATCTGCGCGCCCTTTAAAAACATCAAACGGTTCAATATTGCCAATGAAATTTAATGAACTTTTTTGTAACAACGCAAATGTTTCTTTGATAAGTAACGACCCCTTTTTTTCTTCGGTACCGTTAGAAAGCAAAGCAACAGAAGGCCTATCAATACCAAAGTTTGCTGCCGCATGGGCGCACCCGCGATAAGCAAATTGTTCTAAATGTTGTGCTCGACAATCGGTATTTGCTCCAAGGTCAAGCACAAGGGCTTTGCGCTCATTTGTCGTCGGGAAAAGACCAGCGATTGCAGGTCTTTCTAAATTTTCTTCGCGGCCAAGAATAAAGGTTGCGGCAACCATAAGTGCTCCGGAATTACCAGCCGAAAGCACTGCTAACGCCCGACCATCCTTAACACAAGAAACAGCCTTGACCAATGATGAAGAACGCTTTTGTCGCACGGCTGCAACAGGTTCCTCACCCATCTCAATTACCTGCGGCGCATCACACAACGTAATGTTATGCGACTCCCACCCCGGGTCAATTTGATGTAAAAGTTCACGGACCGAACGCTCGGGACCAACCAAAAGAACCGGCACCGATTTGGCTGCTCGCAAAGCTCCCTGGATAATAACACCCGGCGCCCCATCCCCACCCATTACATCAATGGCTATCATGCTGTAATTTCCTAGTTTTGTACGTACAAAAAACGGCCAAACCTTGCAGCCCAGCCGTTACTTGATTTTTTTGCATAACCAAGCACATTATGCCTGGAAACACTTTTTGCTTAGACGTTATGCCGCTTTGGCACTAGCGCCTGCATCAGGTGATGATTGAACACCTTGAGCAGCGTGCGCCTGAGCATCTTTTGCTTGACGAACTTGTCCACGAGAATACATGCGATCGGTTTTTGTTTTCAAAATCTTGCGACCCTTATAGTAACCACACTCTTTGCATACAACGTGTGGAACAATAGGCGATTGGCAAGTCTGACAACCGGCAATAGCTTTTGGTTTTATTCCTTTATTAGCAAAACGTTTATCGCGCCTCGCTTTAGAACGTTTCCGTTTAGGTACTGGCATAATTAAGACTCCTAGAAGATCATTAAACTCTAAACTTGTAAAATCAATCGATTCTGGCAGAATAATACTACATTTAAGAAGAAAAGGCAAATTCGTTTCTTTTCTTGAAGTTTAACGAACCGAATAATCACAGGAGAACAGTTAATGGCCACAATTTCTATGGATCTTGTTAAAGAATTACGTGAAAAAACTCAAGTTGGCATGATGGACTGTAAAAAAGCACTTGAAGAAGCCAATGGCGACATGGAAAAAGCTATTGAAATTCTTCGTAAAAAAGGCACAGCCGTTGCAGCCAAACGAGCCGACAATGCTACCAATAACGGCAGAGTCGAGAGCTGGATTTCCCCAGACTTTAAAACAGGCGCCTTGGTTGAAATTGCCTGCGAAACCGATTTTTCAGCCAATACTCAAGATATGTTTAACTTTGCAACCCACGTTGCTGAAGTTGCTGCCAAAACAAACGCAACAGATACGGCGTCGGTTTTGACACAACAATCGCTCAAAGACGCAAAATTAACCATAAAAGACAACTTGGATGAGATTATTGCAAAAATTGCAGAAAGCATTAAAATTTCGCGCATTGCACTCTTTAAAGCAACCGACAACGGATTAGTCAACGTTTATATCCACCCAGGATCAAGCATCGGCGTCATGGTCGAACTTGAAGCGGACAAAGCCCTAACAACAACCGATGAGTTAAAATCTGTTGTACGTGATCTTTGCATGCAAATCGCGGTCACCAAGCCATTAGCAGTCAAAGCGGCCGACCTGGACCCGGTATTAGTAGAAAAAGAACGCAATATCGCCAGAGAACAACTGCTTGGTTCAACCAAACCGGCCCCAATCATTGAAAAGATTATTGACGGCAAATTGAATAAGTTCTACGAAGAAGTTTGCTTGCTCAACCAATTATTTATCAAAAACGATAAAATAACGGTCGCCCAATACCTTAAAGAAATTTCAACCAAAGTTGGTGCTCAAGTAGCGGTAAAGCAATTTATACGCTTTGGCATTGGTCGCTAAACAAAGGCTTACACCATGAAAACGATTCTTTTAAAGTTAAGTGGTGAAATACTCGCAGATCATTCGCAACAAGAGCCCCCTTGCACAGAGGGCTCTTGTTCCTCAACGCACCATTTACACAACTTGGTCGATCAATTGGTTCGTCTTACGCCAACGCATAGATTTGCCATCGTTATTGGTGGCGGCAATTTCTTTAGAGCTCGCCAAGCCAGCAACGAACTAAAGCTCCGCCAGCAAGTTGCAGATTCAGTTGGCATGCTCGCAACGGTAATGAACGGGCTGATGCTCCAGGAATACTTTAATCAACATAATCTTCCCAGCACCCTGCTCAGCGCTATTCCTCTTCCATCATTAGCAAAATCAATAAACCAACCAACAATAGATGAAGCATTTGCAAGCAAAAAATGCATCATTTTTTGTGGTGGAAGCGGCAACCCGTACTTCACAACCGATACAACCGCAGTATTACGCGCACTCCAAATTGGTGCCCACGAGGTATGGAAAGCAACGAACGTTGATTATATCTATGACGGCGACCCCAACATTGATAAAACATGCAAGCCGTTGCACCTGGTAAGCTACCAGGATGTTATACAAAAACAGTTGAAACTTATGGATTTAACTGCTATAACTCTTGCCCAACAACATAATGTAAAAATTAGAATTTTTAATGCCTTTGCCCCTCAAGCGTTAGAGGAGGCAGCACGTACGCCAACGTTTGGTAGTACTATTTTGTCAAAAGATTAAAAGCATTTATACCATAATAATGAGGTATGCCATGGCTATCGAAATAGCATTTTCCGAAGGTGATGTAAAAAGTTTTGAAACCCCACTTAAAGTACAAATGGAAGATCCCATCAAACATTTTGAGCGGGAACTTGCAACACTCAGAACGGGCCGAGCATCAGTTGCGTTAATTGAAACCCTAAAGGTAAACTGCTACGGACAATTTATGGCGCTCAAAGAAGTCGCATCTCTTTCAGCCCCAGACAGCCGTCTTTTGACCGTTCAACCATGGGACAAAAGCATTATTAACGAAATTGAAAAAGCTATTGCAACATCAGATTTGGGCGTAACCCCTGCAAATGATGGCAACATCATCCGCATCCAATTACCACAAATGTCATCTGCCCGCCGCGATGAATTGTCAAAGTTGCTTGGTAAAAAAACAGAAGAATGCAAAGTTTCTATTCGCAACGTGCGCAAAGATTTTCACAATGAAGTTCGTGACGCAGAAAAGAAACGTATTATCTCAGAAGATTTTGCTAAAAAGCTCAGCGAGGTTCTTCAAAAGATCACCGATCAGTACATTGAAAAAACTGATAAGTTGACTGAAAAGAAAGACTCAGAATTACATACCCTGTAATTTTATTGTTAGAATTAGTAAAGCGGCCGATGTTGCATAAACATCGGCCGCTTTTTTCATATAAGAACTTTAATTTTTTTTAAAAAATCTGTGAAATTAATCTGAACCACCCAAATTCATAAACAAGATATAGAACATAAAGCGCAAGCAAAATACAACCCTGCCAACGACAAAGCGGCCGACGCATCCAAAGAAACAACGCCATAAGGCCAAAGCCTATAAACATAAAAACGCCTGCCCCATGCAATGCGGCAAACGAAACCGGCTTACCAGAACTCAGGGCCAGCACCCCCAGGACGAGCGTTGAATGCTCGAGAATTGACCCAAGGGTAGGCGCCAATGCCAGCTCATGTTCCTTCCTTTTGAGCGCCGCAAAACTCATAGCCAGCTCAGGCAATGATGTTCCCAGTGCACAAATTGTTGCCCCAATAGTCTCAAGTTGCGCACCCCAAAGCGCGGACAATTCGACGGCACAATACACCGTCACCCAAGAGCACCCGAGCACAACGACGATACTAATAAACAACTTCATACTAACCCCAAATACCGAGGTTAATATCACATCGTGGGTTGCATTAATATCATGGGTAACCGCTTCGATTTCCTCATTCCAAATGCCCGACCTATCCCCTTTGCGCCTGATAAAAAAAAGTGCAACGCCATAAAAAATTATCAATAAAAAGCCAATGAATTTATCAACAGACCCAAGCGTAAAAACAATGGCTATAACGCTGCCCGTAACCATGAGCATCTGAATAAGCTTCATACGATCTGACCGATTAAGCACAACTTGGCCGGCAAAAATAAGAACTAAGCTCGTCACAAAGGCAATATCGCTAAAATTTGCCCCGATCACGTCACCAGCAGAAACCTCACTTACACCACTCAGCCCGGCCGAAAGTGCAACCGCAAGCTCAGGAATGCCCGCAACAATGGCCAAAACGATAAACCCAATAAAAAACTTAGTCACTTTTAAGGCGGTCGCCAATTCAACCGAATAACGGACAACGCGGTCTCCGGCCAGCCATAATAAAACAAGACTAGCCACAACCCCGCCCACATAGAAACTCAATAAGCCATAACTCATCATAAAGAAACCCCTACCAAAAGGTTCATACCCAATACCATAAGGGGGTAGTGTACCATGGAACAAAAAAAATAATCAAGGCAAAAAGCCTATTAATCTAAGACTATTCCTGATAGAAAAAAAGAATAAGAAAGAAGGGCCCCGTTTTTCACTGGGGCCCTTCTTTCTTTGTCATTCT
>CAZLQB010000051.1:0-8008 GCA_964561585.1 uncultured Pseudomonadota bacterium | reverse complement strand
AGCGTTTAAAAAGAATCTTGAATAAATAAACAATCCTTGTAAAAAATGATGTACGCAAAAGAACCCCTCGCAAGAGGGGTTCTTTTGTATTGGTTGAAAGAATCAATTTAAAAATCAGCTTGTTTTGGTGCTCGAGGATAAGGGATCACGTCACGAATGTTTTCCATGCCGGACACAAAACGGACAAGGCGTTCAAATCCTAGGCCAAATCCTGCATGAGGTACCGTTCCGTATTTGCGTAGGTCTAGGTACCACCAATAATCCTCAACATTAAGGCCATTAAGCTTAATTTTTGCTTCAAGAACATCAAGCCGTTCTTCGCGTTGGCTTCCTCCGATAATTTCACCCACGCCGGCAACGAGGACGTCCATGGCGGCGACGGTTTTGCCATCTTCATTTTCGCGCATGTAAAAAGCCTTGATTTCTTTAGGGTAATTGATGAGAATAACCGGCTTTTTGAAGTATTCTTCGGCTAAATAGCGTTCATGTTCTGACTGTAAATCGGCGCCCCATGAAACTGGATAGTCAAAGGTTTTTGGCGCTTTTTTAAGCAATTCAACGGCATCGGTGTATGGCAAAATTTGAAATGGCGTATTTACCACGTTTTCTAATTTTTCTATACTTCCCTTGGCAATTTGTTTTTCAAAAAATTCCATGTCTTGTTGGCAGTTATCAAGGGCAAATTTAACCGCATATTTAAGATATGCTTCGGCACATTCCATATTGTCTTTTATGGTAGCAAAGGCCATTTCTGGCTCAATCATCCAAAATTCTGCCAAGTGCCGGGCGGTGTTTGAATTTTCTGCACGGAATGTTGGGCCAAAGGTGTAAATATCAGATAATCCACAGGCATATGTTTCGCCGTTTAATTGGCCCGAAACCGTTAAGTAGGCCGATTTGCCAAAAAAGTCTTGCTCAAAATCTACCTTGCCTTCTTTGGTCCGTGGTGGTTTTTCCATATCGAGTGTGGTTACCCTAAACATTTGGCCTGCGCCTTCACAATCTGATGCGGTAATGATTGGGGTGTGAAGATACAAGAAGCCGCGTTCTTGGAAGAATTTATGAGTCGCAAATGCAAGTGCGTTTCGTACGCGGGCGACGGCGCCAAAGGTATTGGTTCGTGCTCGAAGGTGTGCAATGGTGCGTAAAAACTCAAATGAATGATGTTTTTTTTGCAGGGGATAGGATTCAGGGTCACAGCGTCCAATAATGGTTACCGCGGTTGCTTTCAGTTCAACGGCCTGTTCTTTTCCTGGGCTTTGAACTAAAAGGCCCGTAACTTGTACTGATGCTCCGGTGGTAAGATCTTTAATAAGGTCTTCATAATTTTCAAGAGCTGGTTCAATAACCGCCTGAATGCCCTTAAATTGTGAGCCGTCATTAACATCGATAAATGAAACGTTTTTTGATGTTCGAGCTGTTTTAATCCAGCCGCCGACCGTTATTGTTTTTCCAAGATCTGCTGGTGTAATTTTGTTAATTTTTATACGCATTGGGCCTCTTTTCATTCTACTTTTTTTGGTGTTTAGCACTTGATCTTTTTATCGTGCTGAATTTTATTCAGCATCCATCTTAGATATGAAACACTCATCAGGATGGACCCTGAAACGAGTTCAGGGTGACAAAAGAGATTAATGTTAAGAATAAAGTATCTTATTTGCAGGTCAAGTTTTTGCTCACTGCATAACGATAACGGGGTTCTGCCATTTTAATCAAACTGATGGCGGCCGTGGTAATGCCGGCAAAACAAAGGCGTTCAATGGCAACCACAGGAATAAGCGCAAGCCAATAGATTGGCGTTGTTGGCAATACATATAACCAAAAAATACTGCCAAGAGCATGTGTTATAAAGGTTATGCGTAGTGCCCGATTTAATAATTGAAGAAATGTGTTTTGGCTGTTAATTGCCATGAGCACTGGCGGAATTAACCAATACAATGCATAAGCAATTGCGTGACTTCCAACTGGATGGGCCGCGAAGGCGATTATGCAAGCGATAGGAAGAAAAACATTGAAGAAGATTTTTGCCGCTTTGGCAATCTTGGTCGTCTTATATTCAACGATCCAGCATGTCGTTGCAATAATTGTTGGAATGCCGAATGTAATTGAATAAACCGAAATCCCATTTTTAAAAAGAAGTGAAATGCCGACGATAAAGAGGGCAAGGATTGGGGTTAAAAATGTTCCGACAAGTGGTGCGCAAAGTGAGAATAAAAACAACATAATTTTCCTTTTTGGTTAAAAAAGTTCTTTTGGATATCCACAGGCAAATGCCAGGTTTCTTTCTTTAATTGCAGCATCTGTTATCAAATCAAGTGCTTTATATTCGGCGCGTTCTGCTTGCTCAATTGCCTCATCGAGTTCAACTTTAGATATATCACCAGTTTTAAATTGTAATTTTTTAAGCGTGAGATTATTTCGTGCGTATATGAGGTCGATTTTGTTTGCCTTTAGGGTTATAAGGGCCTGGGTGAGGGTGTAATAAGCGGTATCTATTGAAATTTTAATGTCTTGCATCGCCTGATCTTTATTGAGCATTTCTTTGATCATATTTGCATGTGCTTCTTTTTCGACGTAATCATTTAACAGGCCATTAAATATTGGCCACGATACCTGAACGCCGAGGTTGTAAAAGTTGCGCGGGGGTTGTTGACCTATGTGTTCTTCAATTATGCCCAGGGATGAGCTTGCGCGGCTTTGATAACCTGTGCTTGCTTGCACCGATAAACTTGGCAAGTTTGATCTTTGTGCTATGCGCGTCTGGTCTTTTGCTACGCCAATTGTTTTATCCGCAATTTTGAGTTCTTCGCGATTAGTCATCGCGTATTTATAGTACGTTGTCAGTGGGAGTGGGTTGATTTCTTTGGGTTCCTGCCACTCAAGAGCGATGGCTAAAATGTGCTGATTTTTTTCGGTTAGCTTTTCAATTTTAGTTAACGCAAGGTCTATTGGTTGCCCCATGAAGAATTCAAGTTTTTTTTGTACGAGCTCAACTCCTTCATAATAACTATCAACAAGCGCTAAGTTTTGTGCATGGGCAGAATTGCTTTTAAGCCAATCGTTTTTGTCGAGCAATTCAAGCTTGTTTGCATGAGCCTGTTTTTTGTAGGTTGTTGTTGATGATTGGTGTAATGCAATAATTGATGCCTGTTGTTTTTGTGTTTTCCAGCAATCAAGAAAGGCTGCTTCAACTGCATTTTTAATCGCTTTTTTATCTTTATCGTTTGTTAATTCAACAATATTGGTTTGTTTTTTTGCTAGCTTATATTTTTCGATAGGTCCGGCAAAACTATAGACCAATTGCTGGGCGCCAAGGGCGATTGTTGTTTGAGGGTTATGTTGTCCAATACCTTGGGCAATGTTTGTTGTCAAATTAACCTGTGGTAAATAGTCTGACCATGCCTGCATTCCTCGAGCTTTACTTGCCTCTATAGCATGCTTATATGCTTGAAGACTTGGTTTGTTTAACATGGCTATTTCAACCGCTTCCTCTATGGTGAGCGTTGTGTTTTCAATGGGGCGAGAACGTGTGACGTCCTGCGAATTAGCGCCATTTATGAATGTGAACTGAAGAAAAAATAATAGGCATAAGAGAAATTTCATATGGGTCTCCTTGTAAGGAATAAATGTATCTCTTGTATGATTGGCGATTTTCGTTTTCATTGTAAATGGTTTCCGTTTTGTTTTTCAAGGTAGCGCGAAACTTGGTCAATAAGTTGCTGTGGTGTAAGCCCTGCCATACAGTTTGGCGTTCCATGAGCCCCATGATTTTTTTGGTAAAAGTGTGGGCATGCTATTTGTATTGTCAGCTTTTTGTTTATATCGGTCCAGAATGGGCCATGTTTTTCTTTATGCGTCGGTCCAAATATTCCGATGGCTGAGGTGCCCAAAAAGTCTGCCAGGTGGAGCAGTCCAGTGTCGGGAGCTATGACCAATTGCGCTTGTTTAATGAGATGGCTTATGGTCAATAAATCCCAGGCAGGGCACGTAAGAATTTGTATTTTTGAGGAAATATTGTTGGCCGCCTTTCCAAATGTTGTGCCGACAAGGATTGGGGCAATGTCTGGTTTTTTTTCTTTTAATAGTTCAATTAAGGTAACCCAGTTGCTTTCAGGCCAGTGTTTTGATGGCCAGGTAGTATTTGGACATAACAGCATGTAATTGGTTGTTTTGTTGGCCGCAAGCCAGGCGGTTACCTGGTTTTGGTTATCTGCCGGAACCGTAATGGTAAGGGATTGCTTAAGTATATCAATAGATGGGCTGCTTGTTGCGCCGCCAAGATGTTGTGCAACGGCACTCGCCAACGATAAGTTCTTTTGCACGATATTCGTATAGTTTGGGGCATCGTGGTGGTGTGTAAACCAAGCATTTGCCCTTTCCCGGGTATGTCCAGCAGCAAAGCCATACTTTTTGCCAGATAACGGAAGGGTGATGATTGCTGTTTTTAATAGCCCTTGAAAGTCGATTATTGCGTCCCATTTTTGGTGGCGCAGTCCATTAATAACCTTAATAGTTTTTTTCCATTGCATAGGCTTAAGAAATTTATCGGGCAATTCCCAAAGGTGGTCAATAAATGGCTGATTACGCAAAAGATGAGCCGCTTTTTTTTGTGTTACCCAGTGAATACATGCATGGGGAAAGTGCTGCTTAAGTAAAATAACGGCGGGGATGGTGTGTATAACGTCACCAATTGCAGAAACTCTGATAACGAGAATGTTCAAGCGCTGTGATCCCCCTGTTTGGTTGGTAAATCATGAAGAAAGTAGTAAACTCTAGGCTAAGGTGTTTAGGTTATGGTAATTTTTAGAAAATTTCTAGTGAATTAACTAGTTTTAACGGCTACGGGTACTGATTAGTGGTACCAAAAAGAGGGGAGATTTCTTGCTATGGTTGAGATAACAAAAATTAAGACAATTTTGGTGATTTTACTCGGCGTTGCCTTATTTGCTGCGCTCTATTTCATGTTTTTTAGGGCAAAACGGGCGACGTTTTTCAAGGCCAAACGTTCTCAATTTGAAATACCGGCAAAAAACGTTAAGAAGATTATATTATCAAATGGCATGACCGTATTGCTTTTTAAGTCTTCTTCGGCCCCTAAAGTTTTGGTACAAATTGCTTATGATGTGGGCTCGTATGTTGAAGATTCTCATGAGCGAGGGTTGGCTCATTTAATTGAGCACATGATTTTTAAAGGGACCAATAAATTGTCCGAAGATGATATTGATGCTATTGCGCGCAAATATGGCGCAACGTTTAACGCATTTACCGGTATGGACGTAACGAGCTACTATTTTGAAACGGACAAAAATAATTGGAAGCCATTTGTTGAGTTGCTTGCCGATTGCATGCAAAATGCGCGATTTGAGCAGCAACACCTTGCATCAGAAATAAAGGCCGTTATCCAAGAATTACGCATGCGGAAAGATAATTATTGGTCAATGATGCTTGATAAGGCATTACAGAAAATATTTCCTGCAAATCATACCTACCATTTTCCGGTGATTGGTTATAAAGAAGAGCTATTGAATTTATCGGCCGAGAACCTTAAGGCTTTTTACAAAAAATATTATCAACCTTCTCATGCAACATTGTTTATCGTTGGCGATTTTGATGAGAACGAGGCAATAGCATCGGCAAAACAAAATTTTGAGGGGATTCCAAATCAAGGCGCACGCGAATATCCTAAGTTTCCTGTGCTTTTGCCCGAAGCCGTTTGTACGCAGGCGCGCATGTATGAGGATGTGAAAAAAGAACAACTTGGCTACTATTGGGTTATTCCTGGCATGAAGGCCGGTGGAGAAGTTATTGCCGCGTTGGCCGATTATGTTTTGGGTGATGGCGAAAATAGCCGATTATATACAACATTAGTTGATAAAAAAAAGGTAGCGTCATCGGTGTATGTGAAAGCGTTCCAGTTTATGGAGTCGGGGATCTTTTTAATCCTTGTTGAGCCAATGGAAGGCAAAAGCCATGAATGCCATACATTAATAACCGAACAATTGGAGCTATTAATCAAAGATGGTGTAACCGATAGTGAACTCGATCGTGCGATTCGCAATAAGGGCCGCGTATTTTTTGAACGTTTACAATCATATAAGGATTTTACCTACGTGTGGTTGCAGTCATATTTTGCCACACGTAACGAATTGGATGTTTTTGATAGGGTCAACCGTTATGCCCAGGCAACATCGGCCGACATTCAAGCATTTTGCAAGACGCAATTAGATCCATTTTTTATGAATCAAATTGATGTTTTGCCGCTTCCCAAAGATCATATCGAGCTACGAGAAAAGATTAAAACAATGTCGGACGAGCTGGATAAGAAGATTTTGAGCAAATACGTTCGGACATCGCCGCTTGAGGAGCCTCGGTATGTTGATAAGCTTGCGAGTCCCGCAAAAATTCAGTTTAATTTTCCCAAGCCGAATCGCACCATAACCTTGCCAAATGGGCTTAAGGTTTTGTTATGCAAGCATGGCAATCTCCCATTAATAAGTGTTGATTGTTTGTTTAAGGATGCTGACTATTTTGCATCATCACGTGAGGGTATTCGCATAAACCTTATGATGAACATGCTTATGGAGGGCAGCAAGGATTATAGCAAAGAAGACAACGTGACGACTTTTGACAATTACGGCGTTTCATATCGATTTGATTCTTCTGGTGCTGGTCTTGCGATGCTTAACGATGATTATGAGGATGTGTTTAAACATTTCTTGTATGTTTTGACCAATCCAACATTTCCAACCGATGCGCTTGATAAGGTTAAAAACATTTTTGTTGATGGGTTTGAGCGCAGTAAAGATGTGCCGTTTAGCATTATGGAGCGCGAGCTTAAAGGTGTTATTTATCAAGATAAAGATTATGGGTGGACGTTTGACGATGCCGTTGCGATGGTAAAAAAAATGAAGCGTGTTGATTTATGTAAATTACATATGCAATATGCTTGTCCAAATAATCTGGTCTTGTCGGTTGTTGGTGACTTTGATCTCGACGCCATGCAATCTAGTGTTGAGCGTGTTTTTGGTGGTTGGCCTACCGGTTCGGCGTCCCTTGTTACGTACCCAAAGCCGAATTTTACGCCAGGTAAACAGATCGACAAATACCTGCTGCGCGACCAGGCTATTTTGACGATGTGCCAACCTTCACCGTTGACGATTTATGATGATAATTTAATTCCGATGCGCATTCTAAATATTATAGCCTTTAAAGACCTTGGATCTCGGTTATATGCTTTGCGTGAGCAAACAGGAATGTTTTACATGGGCTTTGGTAACTATTCGGCGGCCGCATCTAAAGAGCCGGGCTTTGATTATGTTGGGGCCTTGTTGAGTCTTGATAAAATGGATGAGGCTGAACGCATGATGCATGCATTTATCAAGGAATTGGCAGATAAAGGGATTACCGAACAGGAGCTTGCGTGCGCGCGACAAATATACCTCAAGTCCATTATTGATCGAGCGACGAGCGTTGGAACGCTTGCCGGTACCTTTTCTTTGCTTGATTCACTTGATTTAGGTTTTGATTATTACGATAACGTATTGCAACGTGTACAGTCGATGTCGGTCGAAGAATTGAATAAGATTGCAGCTCAATACTTTACATCCGATCGTATGGCCAGAATTCGTATTGGGCGGGTTGGTAAAGCATAAAAAACAAGATGGAGCTTTGCGTATTAAATGCAAGGCTCCATTTGACCGCTTAATTTTTTAATCAATTTGGCTATCGAGATTTAATCGAATGAAATAGTCGCGTAATTGGGTTGCATTTCAAGACGCGCAATATAATTTGCGGTATGGCTTTGTATAATGGCTGGGTAGTTAGCTGATTACGGGCAAATTCACGGCAGGTGACCGGGTAAATACAGCACCCTTGCGGGCCAAGGATGGGCCTAATAACGTCAATAAATGCCATAATAAAGCGAGCAACCAATTTCAAGGAGATTCCTTGGGTAGTGTTTGCGTGGTAGAAATTACCAAAAACTTTTTGAGGGCGTCAAAATCGATTT
>CAZLQB010000050.1:1672-8042 GCA_964561585.1 uncultured Pseudomonadota bacterium | reverse complement strand
AAGCATGATGTTGATAAAGCATTTAGCGTTCCCCTTGGTAATGATGGTGCGGTTGGAATTCCTTTTGGTCTTGGGTTAGCGTTGAATATGAAACATCATATTAAGCTTGGAGCCGATGCCGAATTTCTTGCTCTTTTTGACCATACCGATGATTACCGTTTAAAGACTTCTATGAATCAATCGGAGTTTTTACTTCTTGATAAAGGTCGAGCCACCAAAGAACATGGGCTTACTTGGAAGTTTAACCTTTATGCAAAAGGGGTTCATCTTTGTAAGGGAATTTCGATCAAGGCGGCGTATGAATATGCTAAGCACGATTGCGATGTTCTAATCCCAAATACAAACGAATTTAACCACGATATTATTAATAGTGCCAATAGTCTAAAAGAATGGAATACGCATAATTTGATCTTCCAATTAAATTGGGATGCTTTCAAGGTAAGTAAAAAAATTGCAGGTCAACCACAACTCAGCCTTTTCTATAAGCTACCGATCGAGGGCCAAAATGTCATTAATCCACACACACTTGGTGGGCAGTTGGCATTGAATTTTTAAGAGCGCTTTTTTTTCTTAGGGGCCTTTTTTAAGGGGCATGATTTTCCCTTATAGATCCGACCGACAATATGGTCAACGATTTTTTCTGCTGCAACAGCGGGCCCGTTTTTACGTGAATTGATGGCAACAATATCATGGGGCATTTTGGGTTGAATATACGAAATCTTCCCTTTTTTGGGTTCAAGCTCTTTGCGGAGGGCTTGTAGGGTTTTGGGGATGTTGTCTTCTTTTTTGCCTTCTTTACGTTTTTTCTTATTATCGTCTTCAAGTTCCTTTTTGAGTGGCTTAAGCATTTCGTTGACGTCTTTTTTGGTAATTGAATCAATGGTTTTATTCGTTTGTTTTGTGGTCATGCTGAACATATCTGGAATTTGTGCAATTGCTTGATAAAGCGTGCGTTCTTCATCTTTATTGCCCGAGATATTTCGGGCTTCAACGCGGCGGGGGATTTCAATTGCTGGGCAATAAACCATTGCGCAAATGATTTTTTCCCCATTGCCGATAATTTCTTTGTATTCCTTTATGTCCTGGTCGTCGCGTAATACGGTGTCGCCAATAACATGCTTACCGCTTGTTGCCAGATCTTTTATATATTGTAAATAATCGGCTTGAGAATCGTCAGCATCTTCTGAGTCGTGTGATTTACTATTATCCTCACTACGCTCATCTGAGTTTTCAGAACGTTCCAGGCTTCTGCTTGCGCTACTTTTTGACGGGGTATCGTGTAAATCTGTTTCTTGTTCCTGATTTTCTTCTTCATCTTCTTCTTTTTGTTTGGCTTCCGCTTCTTCTTTGCGCGTATTAAAGTCATCGAGAGATTCATAGCTAAAGGAAAGGCTTGTTTTGTCTAATAGTTTTGTTTTTATGTGTCGTGCTACTGACGATTTTCCTGCCGACGATGTTCCATCAAGTATAACAAGCCACCCTGGTTCTATGCTTGTTGCCCAGAGGCCAATTGTTATAAAAAGAGAAAAAAAGATGGTTATTAAAGAACTGCGACGAATATGCATTTTACCACTCATAAAATATCCTGATTATTGAGTTACCTACAAAAACCATAACGACAGTTTAGCATGTTTTTAGTCAAACAGCATCAATTGGACTGATAATTGTGGTGGCTGTGTGTTGCATATTGACCATTTGGTGCGATTATTGGTTGCAAGGTGAAAAAACCTGCACGCATGAATTTTTCGGCTATAATTTCTTGAGCGTGAATATTTTCTGCTAATGCAACCATTAGTCCGCCGCATCCCGTTCCGGTGAGTTTTGCACCGAGCGCACCCGCTTTATGTGCAAGGTCAACGAGGAAATCAAGTTCAGGGCTGGACACGCCAAGTTCATGCAGTAGGGCGTGATTTTGCGTCATTGCCTTGCCGAGAGCTTCGATGTTATGGTAGGTAATTGCTTTTTCGGCTATAGCAAAAATTTCGTAATATTTTTCAAATGTGTGTGCTATTGCGCTGGCATTTTGTGTGCGCAGAGCGCTGACGGCCGCAATAACTTGTTTTGTATTGGTTGGGCGGCCGCTATCGGCAAGTATGAGGTGCAGCCCTGTGTTTAATTGGACACAGCTTCTACTGTTTGATGTTTGATTTGGGTTTTTTGTGAAAACAAAGGTACCCCCAAATGTTGCTGCTGTGTTATCGATACCGCTTGGCATTCCATGTACTTCTTTTTCGCCGCAAAGAGCGGCGTTATTAATTTGATCATCGGACCAGTTTAACGCAAATTTTTTATTGATCGTTCTTGCCAGGGCTACAGCGGTTGCTGCGCTTGCGCCAATACCACCGTTGGTAACCGGTAGTGTTCCACCTAATATGACGCGCCAGCCATATGGGGCAACACCCATTGCGGTAAAAACCGACTGTGCCATGCATGCATATTCAGTATGTTTATGTGGTTTGTAGCCATCGATCTTTGGTCGATCATCAATGATTATGAGGTCGGTGGTATCAAGCGGTTCGATTGTTACTATGGTCGAAAGTTCAAGAGCGGTAACCAGGGCAGGTAACCCATAGACAACAAAATGTTCGCCTAATAAAATGACTTTGCCAAAACCGCCGTTCATAATTTTTCCGGAACAAATTTTGTACCATAGTGAATAATGCCTTGTTTGTGTGCATATAATTTGCGAAAAACGCCACGCATGGGCATGCCAATATACAGATCTTCAAGTTTTACATCGGTAAGTTGTGCAACAAGGCGAGGGCCTTCTTTTAATTGGATAAGTCCAATGCAATATGGAGCCATGTGTTTAAAATCAGCGGGGGGTGTGGTGACGTGTGAAAATGATAAGAGAGTTCCTTGTTGAATAAGTCGCTTTGGGGCCAAATCCTGGCTTCCACACGAACAATATTTTACTGCGGGCAGATGTGTTTTTTTGCAGACAAGGCATATTGTGCCTTCAAGGCGATAATGGGCATTAAAATTTCGCCACGCGGCAATAGGGGACTCGAACATGTTGTTCCTTATTTGTCATCCCGGGCTTGATCCAGGATCCATCTTCATTATGTACACTGCATAAAGTTAAGCATAGCAAAAAAATTATAAAATTTTTACATCGATCGGTATAATGTCTGCCGCTAGCCAATCACGCTTAATCTTTTCGGCCATTGCTTGATCGGTACAAAGAGCGATGCCACAATCCCCGCCGCCAGCGCCAGAAAATTTGGCGGCAGCACCGTGGTTTTGGGCGATTGTAATAAGCTTTGTAAGCTCTGCGGTTTCGAGATTAATGCTCGATTTTTGAGCGAGTTCTGCTAATAGTAAGCGGTTGTGGTTTATGGCATCGAATAAGGATGTTTGATTTTTGCCAATAGCTTTAACCAGTTCATTAATTGAAGTTATAATCGGCGTATATATTGTTGCGGCACGTTTTTTATAGGTATCCATGGCCTTTATGAGTTTAGATGTGTTTGCACTTTTACCCGAAAAACCCACAAGCATGATGATATTTTCTGGCAGTTTAAAGCGGGTTATCGTCAGGTCGGGCCACGGTTGGGTTATGATATTATTTATCATGTTTTTTTTTAATTGCTCGGCTAACCACAGTTGATCAAATCGTTGGTATATAATCGTTGTACCATAGGTTGCGGCTGCAATATCAAAACCACTTCCGCAGTTTCCTTGTGCTTTGTAATGGGCAATGACCGCAAGTTTGAATATTTTTTCCAAAGCTTTAGCGCTTGTTATCTCATGTTCATAAAAAGCAAAAATCGCTTTTATGGTTGCAACTACGGCGGCGGCACTGCTGCCAAAGCCTAATTTGTGTTGGCTGCCATCGGGCATGATTATGTTTGATATTTCTGAAGTAATTGAAAGATTGAACGGGTGGTCAATTAATTTTCTTAAGATGGACCCTGAATCACGTTCAGGGTGACAATAACGGTTTGCAAGATTGAGCAGGGATTCTCTACATTTGTCATCCGGGCCTGTCGGCCGTAGCCACGCCAGGGCGAAGGCTGGAAGCGGCCTGCGATTAATGTACTCTAATCCAATCTCTGTAGCTGTTTTTACCATTAAAAAGAGCTTTTCTTGCTCCTGGGTGAGTGGCGTAATCGGCTTTAATTTGCCATGTTCATAGACCGCTTTAATTATTGGTAAATTAAGGTTCGGTAGGTTAAAGGTGAATGTATTACTTTGGGCGATGTTTGCCGATATGTATTTATCAATGGCCATAACAATACAATGGTTTCCGGGTTCTAATATAGCCCATTCACCGACGAGCATAAGTTTGCCGGGGACTTTTATGGTTGGCACCGATAATCTTCCTTTTGACAAAATGATTGAGTCTTTGGTTGAGATTATGCAAAAGTATAGAAGAAAAAGAAAGTGTTTTTTAGGCGTAGTGTCCTTAAATGAAAGGGTTGACGATGAACATAAAAAATGTTGCTCTTATTATCGTGTTAATTGGAGGTTTTAATAGTCTATTTTGCACGCAAGAAACACAGCCAAATTCGGTAGGGCTTCCCGTTGATCAGACTTATGCTGTTATGACAAGAATTGTAGATGATTTTCGACAAGAAGCTCAAGCTGGTGATTTGAGTGGCGCAATAAACACGCTGGACGAAAAATTGGAAGCGGCCGTTATGCATGCGGGGCAAATTAGATTAACAGATATAGAAAGCCTTATTGCGCTCAAAAAATTTCTTGATGAGTGTAGGCAGGAAGCTCAACAAGGCAAAGCTGACGTTGTTATACAAAAACTGGACGATAGGCTTGAGGCATTATTGTTGCAATATCTACAATTAGAAGAGAAGAAAGTTCAGAAAATTTCAAGCATTAACATTGCTGCAGGCATTTCGGCCGCTTGTTTGGCATGCGGTGCTTCTTGGCTGTTATATAGCATTTTTTTAAGGTAAGACATTATTGTATTAATTGAGGCCCAGCGCCAATTTTGCTCGTGATGCAGTAATTAACCCCAGTAATCTTTTCTAGATTATCAAGAATTGAAGATACATTATTATCAAGACATAAAATTTTGACATTTGGGCCGGCATCGATTGTGAAATAGCATGGTATTGCGTGTTTGTTGCGTAAGTCGGTAACGGCCTGCATTATTGTATATGTTGTTGATGACCAGAAATTTGTTGGGGGGTTACTTGTATGCATTGTTTTATGCATATCCAGGCAATCTTCTTCGGCGAGTTGCCCGACTACATTAAAATCTTTATGTTTCAGCGCATTTTGCATAAGGGCTAATCTGGTGGCCGATTCTTCTAGCCATTGATTATAAATGGGACTGGTTTTTACCGTTTGTTGCATGGCAATACGTGAGCTTATGGGCTTAGCGGTTGTCGATGCGATTGCAATGATAATACGTAAGTTTGGCCAATGTTCAGCGGTAAAAAGTTGTTCGGCAATAGAATCATGTCCGTCAGAATTTTGCCCTTGGTGCCAAAGCACAAAACCACCAAAAAGAGATCGACAGGCCGATCCTGAACCCTGGCGAGCAAGGATTGATAATTCGTTTTGTGGTAATTGAAGGTTAAAGAATTTATTAAGCGCGAGCGTAAGGGCGGCAAATCCACTGGCCGAGCTAGCCAAGCCAGCAGCCGTTGGGAAGTTATTGGTGGTTGTTATTGCCAGTGATTCGCGCATTCCATACTTATTTTTAAACAAGGTTAAGAAATCTAAAACAGGCTGCGAGATTTTTGCTGGCGCTGGTCCGCTATTAATGATTATTTGGTCGCAGGGAATTGGTGAAATATCTACCGAAGTTTGTGTTGTAAATGCATCAATTGCGACCGATAAGCTCGATTTTGTTGGTAGGTGTAATATTTCATCGCGCTTGCCCCAGTATTTGATTAATGCGATATTTGGGTTGGTAATAACGGTAATAGGGTTCATGGTCTTTTTGGGATTTCAAAAAAGTTTTGTATTTCGAGAATTTGTTTTTCAATTTGATCACATAATATCGTGTGATCAATAGAAGAGCAGCCGTGTTTTTTTGGTATTCTAACAACGATTAATAGGTCATTAAGGGCCATTGCAAAATTTTTTCTACTTTCTGTTTTTGTAATATAGTTATAGCCGCTGCTTTTTATTTCATTAATTGTTTCGAGAATTGTTTCCTCGTTGATGTTTGTGTCAAAGGCATGATCGAATATTTCTAGGTCTATGAGATCAACAACGGAGTCCAATAGATTATTACAGAGTGTCGCTGCTTTTTTCATTATAACATAGAAACAAGGGTTGTGATTATTAAGGTATGTGCTTGAGAAGTTGTTTGTTGCAAAAACAGAGGAGATGAGTGTCCTTTTTATAAAAAAACCAGAAGGTTTAATTTTTTTAAATGGATTTATATGGATCATTG
>CAZLQB010000050.1:0-1662 GCA_964561585.1 uncultured Pseudomonadota bacterium | reverse complement strand
TTCTGGTTCAATGAGTTCTTCCATAGAATATAAGGGAGTTGTGCATTGCATTGTTAATAGAAAAACAAGGAATCTTAAGAAAAACATAAAAAAATCCGTTAGCGTTACGATTGTTGTTTAATTGCTGGAGATTTTAACGTGGATTTGTTGTTTTTCATAGTAAAAAGTGTTGAACGAGTATAAAGAGCCATACAAATAAAACAGTGGTTAAAACCGAATCAAATCGGTCAAGAAACCCGCCATGCCCTGGTAACATTGAGCCTGCGTCCTTAACGCCACTTAACCGTTTAAGCTTTGACAGGAAAATGCCGCCGAGAAACGCTATAGTTGTTTGGCTGAGGCAGAATAGGCTGAAATACACCAAGCCCTTAGTTTTCCCCAGCAGGTACCAAAGGATTGAATAATACGAAAAGGGTACGATGGTTATTTGGGGAAGGATAATAAGGTTGATAATCATAACGCCAATAACGCTTCCAATAAAACCTTCCCATGATTTTCCTGGGCTAATATCAGGACACATTTTATGGCGGCCGATTTTTTTGCCGACAAGGTATCCAAAGGTGTCAGCCGTCCAGGCGATAAGAAATGGGTATAGTGGGAACCATATGCAGTCATAATGATAGCGGTAATTGAGGTATATAAGGCAAGCAAATGGAAAGATAGGATAAACCACGGTGGTGAAAAAATAACGAGATGGGGTTGTTGGCATAAGCGCCGGCCATTCAAAAAAGAGAATAACCAGCATTATAGCAATGAGAAAAAAAGAAAACGCGGCAATTGAGTGGAGATATGTTATTGCCATGCAGCTGAGTAAAACAACACTCGACATGGCGCGGACGAGTGTTTCCTTATTTAGTAATGTTTTCATTATAGATAACCTTTCGCAAACAGAGCCCACAACCATCCGCTTTTAACAGTTTTTGCTGCGGAGTTGGATTGTCACGTATTTCCTGTATATAGGCTACCGATAAATCCTTGCGTCGTGCAACATCCAGCGCATATCCAATCATTCTGCGTATTTGAAAGCGCAAAAACGATTTTCCTTTGATCGTGATGCGTAGCGCATGTATGTTTGGATATTTAGCCATTGTAATGCGGTCAATCGTGCGAATTGTTGATTTGTCCTCGTCTTCAATTTTACAGAACGAGGCAAAATCGTGCTCGCCTTCATAAAGGGCGAGGGCTCGGGAAAATTTTTCAAAATCAACTTGATCAATAAAGTCATAAAGCAGCCCGAAACGTGCAAAAAAGGGAAGGGGACGCCTAAGAAATAGATGGAAGTCGTAGGTTTTTTGTGCGACGTTTTGACATGGATGAAAGTTCTCATCGGTGAGGGTAAGTTCCTTGATTACAATGCTTTTTGGTAGGCGATTATTCCAGGCCTTTTTTATCGCTTCTGGACTGAGGGCAAGATCTGTTGAAAATTTTGCCACTTGTCCAAGGGCATGGACCCCCGTATCAGTTCTTGAGGCGCCCACGACCGTTATTGATTGTTTGAAAACTTTATTGAACGTTTCTTGGAGACTGGCTGTAACTGTTGGTGCGGTCGGCTGTATTTGCCAACCAAAAAAATCGGTGCCGTCATAGGCAATAATTGCTTTATATTTTTTCATGTCTTGTCATGCCCTTAAAAAAAACCCCCATCCAGACGAACGTCTTGGA
>CAZLQB010000049.1:5465-8066 GCA_964561585.1 uncultured Pseudomonadota bacterium | reverse complement strand
CCTTCTCAACACAAATTCAAAATCTTTTCTTTACGCTTATTCAACAAGAATTTAGCGGTAGACTTAATAAGGAAATTGCACTATTAAATAAACTCGTAATCATATTGACTACCGCAACAATGTCCCCATTACTCGAACTAAAACAACAAGCCCAAGTCACCGACATGCTCGAAACACTTCAGCTTGAAATCGCATTGCTCAACGCATCAAATCTTACCAATTACGGCGCACAACTCGATGCACTCTATGAAATTGTTTTCCAATTTAGCAACATTCAATCGATTGAAGCTCGAATACAGCAATTGTTTTTCACGGTACTACAAAAAGTATTTATAGGCCGTAGCGTTGAATACGATATAACAAAAAAAGCGCTTGAGGATATTAACATTGATACGCTTGCGCTCTTACTTAGCACGGCACGAGACAGCATCTTAGTCAACCAAACTCAAAAACCAACCGTCGCCCTTTATTCACAGATTACCACGCTTGAACAACTACTGGCAGATATTCCAATAAACACTTCCTATGCCGACCAATTAAGTGATTTATCAAAAGTTGTTCGAGTAGCCGTTGGCAGAACATTTGACACAGTAACAAACACACTTTACTTCAACATCTTAAAGTTAATTTTCGACAAAAAAGATCTCACCAATAAAGATCAAATGACAATTCTTATTCAAGTATTAACCAACTCAGCTACCAGTACATTACTTAATTACGAACAACAACAATATGTTAAGAATGTCATGCTTGCATCACTTGGAATTACCGTCAAAGACGTACCTCCAATCCAAACGAGCATCAGTCAAGCCCTTGGACAACAAACCAATGAAGCTCAAATCCAGGGCCTCCTACAACTTATTAATCAACTTAAAGGACAACAATTAGACCCAGCATCGCAAAACATATTAGCATCGGCGTTACAACAAACAGCGGTCAATACAAATCTTCAAGATCCTGCGATTCAAGCATTATTGGCTCAATTACTTAACACAGCCATAACCAGCGGCACACTTGCGCCAGCACAAGCAGATTATATAAAAACTACGCTTCTACCAACAATCCCAGGAGTAACGCAAAAGCCCGGCACAAACACAGTCACGACAAAACCAACGGTAACCGCAATAACCGACATCATTAAAGATCCAAACTCGACAACCGTCATCGCCTCGCTTAAAGGCATGATCGCTGGTGCAGGAAAAATTGTTGATACAAAAACGCAAAAGGCATTCAACGCCGCGTTAGCTGAACTTGAAAAACGTCGCATCGCTGGTACATTGACACCTGAAGAAGCGGCCGAATACACTGAGTTACTCAAATTGGCGGCTAAATCTCCTCTATTATCAACAAGTCAAAAAGCTAACATCACCAAAAACATCATTCCTGCTGTAACTGGTAAACCTGCAGTCGCTACACCAACCACACCACCAACACCCGGCACAACCACAGCCACAACAAAACCAACGGTAACCGCAATAACCGACATCATTAAAGATCCAAACTCGACAACCGTCATCGCCTCGCTTAAAGGCATGATCGCTGGTGCAGGAAAAATTGTTGATACAAAAACGCAAAAGGCATTCAACGCCGCGTTAGCTGAACTTGAAAAACGTCGCATCGCTGGTACATTGACACCTGAAGAAGCGGCCGAATACACTGAGTTACTCAAATTGGCGGCTAAATCTCCTCTATTATCAACAAGTCAAAAAGCTAACATCACCAAAAACATCATTCCTGCTGTAACTGGTAAACCTGCAGTCGCTACACCAACCACACCACCAACACCCGGCACAACCACAGCCACAACAAAACCAACGGTACCCGCAATAACCGACATTATTAAAGATCCAAACTCGACAACCGTCATCGCCGCGCTTAAAAACATGTTAGCCGGTGCTGGAAAAACTGTTGACGCAAAAACACAAAATGCATTTGCCAAAGCCCTTGTTGAGCTTGAAAAACGTCGCATCGCTGGTACATTAACGCCTGAAGAAGCGGCCGAATATGCAGCCTTACTCGAAATGGCAGCCAAGTCTCCTATATTATCAAAAGTGCAACAAGAAATTATTAAGGCAACAACTATTCCTAATGCCACAGGCAAACCAGTTAAACCAACGGCAACGGCAATCGATATTATCGTCAAGGATTCAAACCCTACAAACATCATCAAGGCTCTAAATAACATGACCACCGGAACAACGGAAAGCTCTTCGGTTGATACGGCAACCAAAAATGCATTCGCCAAAGCCCTAGTTGAACTTGAAACCAAGCGTAAGGCTGGCAAGCTAACACCTGAAGAAGAAGCTGCATTTACGGATTTACTCAAAAAAGCTGCTGCCGCCGATGTGCTATCAAAAACTCAAAAGGACTATGTTACCAACACGATGATCCCAGTAGCAACCGGGGGTAAACCTGCCGTAACAGGAACAACAGCACCTAAAACCAGCGAAACGGCAAAACCAACCGAAGCTGCTTTAAAGACACTCGCTAACGACCGCAACTCAACCAATGTCATCAACACGCTTAATCATATGATCGACAATGCCGGCACAACACTTGACGCTGCAACCCAAGATGCCTTCAACGCCGCATTAGCTGAAC
>CAZLQB010000049.1:0-5365 GCA_964561585.1 uncultured Pseudomonadota bacterium | reverse complement strand
AACTTTAACAACCGCCGAAAAAACTGCTTTAGCCACCTTAAAACAAAAAGCTTCAACAGCTCCAATCACCGGTGGAACAGCAAAACCAACCGAAGCAGGCTTAAAAACGCTTGTTAACGACCGCAACTCAAGCAACGTTATCAACACGCTTAATGATATGATCGATAATGCTGGCACAACACTTGACGCTGCAACCCAAGATGCCTTCAACGCCGCATTAGCTGAACTTGAAAAACGTCGTCAGGCTGGCACGTTAACACCAGCTGAAAAAACCGCTTATGAAGCCCTACTTAAAAAGGCTACAACCTCAACATCTCCTGTCCTTTCAACAACACAAAAAGGCACTATCACAACCACCGTTCTTCCTGCTGTTAAAGGTGAAAAAGTAACGCCAACCCCAACAATCATCACCGATATCACCAAAGATACTAACTCAACCAATGTCATCAATGCCCTTAACAATATGGTCTCTGGTTCGGCCGGAACAACTGTCGACGCTGCAACGCAAAAAGCTTTTAATGATGCCATAACTGAACTTGAAAAACGCCAACTAGCTGGAACTTTAACAACCGCCGAAAAAACTGCTTTAGCCACCTTAAAACAAAAAGCTTCAGTTTCTCCTATCACTAGCCTTTCACCAAACGCAACCTCCATTAATAATGCCATTAAGGATGCTAATTCAACCAACGTGATTACTATCCTTAATAACATGATCGATAACGCTGGCTCTTCGATTGACCCTATAACCCAAAAAGCCTTTAATGGCGCATTAGCCGAACTTGAAAAACGTCGCCAAGCCGGAATGTTGACACCAGAAGAAAAAACCCTCTACCAAACACTATTGGCCAAGGTAACATCACCTCAATCGACTGTCCTTTCAGCGGCACAAAAGACCACGATTACTACAATCATTATCCCCGCGGCAAGCGGACAATCGGTAAAACCAACAGCAACAACAATAAATAATCTCGTGAATGATCCAAACCCTATGAACATTATTAATGCCCTCAATAATATGATCGCCGGGGCTGGCTCAACGGTTGATCAAGCAACACAAAACGCCTTCAATAACGCCTTAATTGAACTTGAAAGGAAGCGTCAGGCCGGAAAATTAACACCAGCAGAAAAAGTGGCATTTGCTAAATTACTCGCCATCGCAGCAACATCACCAATACTTTCGAGCAAACAACAGGAAACAATCAAGAACACAATCCTTCCCGCATCTACCGGTAGACCGAGCATAAGCGTTCCTTCAGGCGCAAGATCAACTACAGTAACACCAACAACAACCACCGCTAAATTCGACAAATTCATGGCTAACTTGAAAGGACAAATGACATTTAGGTCAAAATTGACTGAGCTTAGAAGCCTTATCGACTACGCCAAAGGAATAAATTGCACGGCCGATCAACAAAATCTTTATGCCAAAACGCTTAACCAACTCTACAATGAATGCCCAATTAATGATCGAGACGCTCTCAAACTTTTTACGCAACTTATAAATCAATCAATGCAAACAACACTTTTATCTGAAAAACAGGTTGCGTGGGTAAATAGTAGTGTAATGCCACGCTTACAGAAAAAATAAAAAAACTAACCATAGGAAAAGAAAGGACATTAAAATGAAAAACGTGAACAAAATCATCTGTACCACCTCATTATTTCTCGCTTGTTTTCATGTGTATATAAAACCACAAGATGCAATTGCTATCGCTTCTGAAGCACCGACAACTCAAGACCAAGAAGCCCCGATAACACTCCAGGCAAAGAGTCCTTTATTACAACCAATTATAGATGAAAAGATCGGACAAAAAACAAGAATCGGCATCGTATCTCAATCACAAAACCAGGATCAAATTGAACAGCCAAAAGATTTTTTAAAAACTCTTTTAGCTTGGTTTGAATGGATAAAGAATAATCCAGCATATGTTGAGGAACAACACATAATAACATTGACCGATTTAATCGCAAAAACATCAGGACAAGCAATTGACGAAGGGACACAAAATACGATAGCCTCAATGCTGGTGACTGTTTTTAATACACGCAATCAGCTTTCATCTCAAGGTAAACAAATCTTTAAAACCATAGTAAACAACCAAAATCAGGTAAAGTTTTTGTCACAAAAACAAATAGAATATATAGCAAAAACCATGCTCCCAGAAATGTCTCCAGCCCCTGCGCCAACACTTGACCTCGCTCAAGCAACCGCACAAAAAAAGCCTACGCCTATCGACAAGAAAATTGTAATAAAAAGCCCAATGCAAACAATACAAAAAATCCCCGGATCATTTGCTGAAGACATTAAAAAGGCAATGGATTTAAAAGTAGCATCAAAGATCATTAAAAACCTAATTGAGTTACTCACCAAGACCGGAACAAATAAGGTTGACAATGCCAGCATGACTGAATTTACCAAGGCACTAAACAAACTCATAGAATATAGTGCAAAATTTGATCAAAATTTACGCCAAAGCTTTATCGATCTTCTCGAAAAAGCAAAAGACTCAAACTTTTCAAGCCAAAGTCAAAAGCCATTTATCGCAACTCTTATTACATCATTAAAACAACCCGCAACACCTTCATCACTAGCACCACAAGCCCCAACAACAACACAAACAGCCGCAGCAAAATAACCTGATATCCAAAGGAGACCTTTTTTATGGACACGTCATTTTTAAAACAATATGTAGTTGAAAGTATCGGAACATTTTTCCTTGTTTTTACCGTTCTATCAACGGGAAATCCATTAGCAATTGGCCTCATGCTTGCTGCAACAATATACCTTGGTGCAAATGTATCGGGTGGGCACTATAACCCAGCCGTCACACTTGCGTTATGGCTTCGGGGAAAATTTTCGCTCACCCACGTTCCAGGCTATATGATTAGTCAGGTATTGGGCGCATTTGCCGCAGGCGCATTCTTTTATTATCTTTTTGGTAAAATCATATTTCCGGCCCCGCTTGCATCACTTGGCACCATAAAACCAATACTCATCGAAATAATTGGAACATTCCTATTTTGTGCCGTTATCCTTGAAACCACGTCACCACAACGACCATCATCCAATGCTAATGGGCTTATTATTGGCCTCACCTTAGCAACCGTTGCATTTATGGGCGGATCCTTTTCGGGCGGTGCATTTAACCCGGCCGTAGGCCTTGGCCCCATTCTTTTTGATTTTATTAAGGGTGGATCATCATATTCATTCTTACCTATTTACCTTATCGGCCCATTTGGTGGGGGAATTTTGGCAAGCATTTTTTATCTATACACCCATAAAGAATAGAAAAACCGTCAACTACCCTAACATACTTTTCTCCTTTGCCGGCAGTGTTTAAAAGCTGCCGGCTATTTTTTTGTGTATGCTAGTGGTTAAAAGAAGAAAGGGGAAATTTGTAAACAAACACTTCGGACAACGGTGAAACAAGTTCAAGCCATGGTTCAGAATGACAAAAAGGATTCTCATGATAGAAATAGAAATCAAATGCAAACCAACACCAGAACAAAAAGCGGCACTCTTAGCAGACGCAACATTTGTCAGCGAAGAAAACCTTATTGATAGGTATTATGATTCTGCTGCCTACGAGCTTACCACCAAAGATTTTTGGCTTAGAACGCGCAATGGCAAATTTATGTTAAAAATACCCGCAGCCAACTGCTCATATTTAGCAAACCAAGCAAATACCCCAAAACACGAACTTGAGGATGAACAAGAAATTAGAAAAATACTTAACTTGTCAAATCAAGGAACGCTCGAGCAAGCGGTTATAAATGCCGGTTACAAGCTACTTTATACGCTCGAAAAAACACGACAAAAACACACTAAAGATGTATTCATTATTGATATTGATTGCGCCACGCATGGCAAGATAATACTTGAACTTGTAGAACTGGAAACAATGGTTGAAAAACCAGAAGAAATAAGTGAAGCAACCGAAAAGCTCGTTAACTTTGCTCATCAGCATGGCATAGAAATTGAGCCAATACCGGGTAATCTTATTGCACTCATAAAGATAATTAATCCTGAACATCTTGAAATACTCGAAAGAGCCCGAGCAAAAAGATCAAAATAATTGCACTTGCTCAGAAACAACTTCGCCCAGTAACTTGCGGCGCAACATTGGAATTTTTTTTGGTGGAATTTGGCGCCCACGAGGTGCTTTTTGAAGTAAGCCAATGCGCAACAAAAAAGGTTCGCAAACATCTTCGATGGTTTCTTTATCTTCACCGGTCATTGCCGCCAAGGTCTCAAGACCAACCGGGCCACCGTCAAAATCCCTAAGAATATGGGTCAATAACGCACGGTCCAATTTATTAAGACCATCTTCATCAATGCCCAAAAAAGTTAATGCCAAGTCAACAACGTATGCATCAATAATAGGGTAGTTATTTACCTGAGCAAAATCGCGAACGCGCCGTACAATACGTTTAACAATACGCGGCGTCCCTCGAGCACGTCGGCCAATGGTCAATGCAGCTTCGGGTAAAAACGGCATCCCCATAAATTGCGCGTTTTGAGTAACAATTTGAGCCAAATCTTCAGGCTCATAAAAATCCAATCGTTCCACAATCCCAAAACGTGTTTGTAATGGCCCAGAGATAAGCGATGTTTTGGTTGTTGCGCCAATCAAGGTAAATGGGTTAAGTGGCAACCTAATTGATTTTGCCCCGGCACCTTGGCCAATAATCACGTCGACACAAAAATTTTCCATGGCGCTGTATAAAATTTCTTCAACATTTTTTGGCAGTCGATGAATTTCATCGATAAACAAAATTTCTCGTGGTGCGATGCTCGAAAGTATGGCGACCAAATCGCCAGCACGCTCAAGAATAGGGGCACTGGTAATCTTAAACGATACGCCCAGCTCTTTGGCCATAATTTTTGCCAACGTTGTTTTACCAAGTCCAGGAGGCCCAAACAACAACATGTGATCAAGTGGTTCTCCACGCATTTTGCACGCCGTCACAAAAACTTTAAGCTTACCCTTAACCTCTGTTTGACCCAAATACTCGTCAAAGCAACTTGGTTCAAAAACGGTTACAGCATCTTCAGGTGTTTCCTGCAGGCTTAATAACTCAACGGGAGCTTCCAATGGATTAATCATGGTCATAATTTCACACAACCCCTGTTTGAAAAATTCTAAACAACTTTGCCAAAACCATTCTACCACAAAGCGTTGGCCACGAATATATGAAAATAAGAACAACCACTTTTTTCTTTTTCAGAAATAACTTTATTTTCTTCTTTAATCTGTTAGAATTTTAGCATCAAATACACGATTTCTTCTAATGGGTTGCTAGCTCAACTGGTAGAGCAACAGACTCTTAATCTGCAGGTTCAGGGTTCGAGTCCCTGGCAGCC
>CAZLQB010000048.1:0-8075 GCA_964561585.1 uncultured Pseudomonadota bacterium | reverse complement strand
AAAACAGGAATGAAAATTGTAATGTGACGCGAGCGCTAGGCGAGTTTGCGAGCCGCATCTTGCGAGCGTGCAAAATGGGGTGGGTAGTTGGCCCGACTTTGCGTTCTTACGCAACCGGAGGGCTATAAATACACAGATGAACATGGGATTGGCTCATGAAAAAGCGGGGATTAAAGGGGTGGCAAACCCTTTTAGGCCTGGAGATCCAAGAGGTGGGGGCAAGCCCACCTCTTGGCCCATGCGCTGGGAAAGCGCCGATGGATAAAGCATTAATTTGATTTTATGAATTGTTAAAAATATGAAAAAATAGGATGGATCCTTGATCCCAGCCGTCGCCAAGGCTATGGCGGGCAGGCACGTCGATGATGACAAATTCGGCCTTTTTAAATAAGCTTTAACTTTGGGAAAGAAAAATAACAACATTAATTTCTCTCACTTGCTTTTTTAATGCATGATTTGATAAATCTTATAATAGTGGTAATTTTCTAACCAAAATAATGGAGAAAGAGGAGATTGTTTTATGTGCAAGGTTTCAAAAAATTTAGTGGTGGCGCTTATATTTATGGGGGCATTGGGGAGTGTTGGGGTTCAAGCAGCTGCGACTCAAGCTGTAGTAGTGGAAAAATTACTCTACCCTAACTCACCAAATTTTATTGCGGGCTCAGCAACGCCATTATCTTTAAAGATTGGCAAGATTGCTATGTTGCTTGGAAAAACAAAATGTAAGACTTTGCCGGAGGGCGGTTTTAACGATTATAACAATGCTCAATATATTATTGGTAAAATACCCAGCGGTAGCACGTCTACTGGTACTGCAAAGAGGGTTAAAAACTTTGCCGTGATGTCCTATTCTTCTCAGGGCGGTATGGTTGTACCAGTTCTCGTCCAGACAGATGGTTCCTTGTGGTTCATCGGTACTAAAGGCGTTCCTGTTGATGCTGAAATAGATTTGTCGCCGATTATTTTTACTGTAGAGATGGCAGACCAATCTTCTCTGTTACCGGCTAATGGTTGGGTCGATTTCGGTGGTCCTTTTTATTATGGACCAGGGGCGTACAAACAAGGTGAAGTTTGTGTTTTAGGTGGTTTAATAAAGCCCCCTACTCCTATAACCTCAACGACCATGGTTTCGACTTTGTCTGTTGGGAATACTAGTTTTAAACCTAAGTCAGATAAGGCTTTTATGACGAATTATGATGCGAAAGCTTGGAGCGTTAAGGTGTTGGCTGACGGCACCGGCTCTATCATTTATGATCGTTCAGCCGGAACGCCAGATTGGATATCTTTAAACGGTATTCATTACACAACCGATGACTCCACAAGCCCTTTTGACTTTATTAAAGCTGTTTATAATATGACCGATATTAGCACCTTCATAGCTTCGGCAAGTAATGATAATTTGGCCTATGCTAAAGAGTTTTTAACAAAAGCAAAAGAACTTGTTACCTCGGGCGAACGGGCAGCAATTCAAACGAAATTAGATGCAATTATAGCCAGACAAAATCTTGAAGGTGCCGCAACAGTAGCCGTTGGTGCATCGGACAACGTTCCCGAGTTGGAAGCGTTAAAAGCGTTATGTTTGTTGGCTGATCCATATTTGCCCGAAGATTTTACAGCGCTTATTGGTCAAATCGATGCAAAAATTGCATTGTTAAATTCGGTTAAGACATTTACCGATGCTGTTACAGCTGCTGCTGATGCTGGGGCTTTAAAGAAGGTGTTGGATGATAACACTACAAAGGCAGCGACTTTCTTGGATAAAGGTGGAGTGGCTGCAAAACTTGCAGGTTTCTTAACCACTGCGAATGTTGCTACATCTACCGATAAAGCTGGATTGGAAGCGTTGGGTACATTATATACGGCGGCCGACCCATTTATAGCTGCCGATATTACAGCGGCTCAGAAAACTATTGCAGACCGTGTTGCTGTATTAGCAAGTGTTACTACGGCTAAGACTGCAATTGTAGAAGCGGCAAAGGCGACAACTGCGACAGATCTTGTAAAAGCATTGACAGATAATGCGGCAAATGCGGCCGTGGTCAAAGCTGATGCAACGGCTAGTGCTGCTGTCGTAGAAAGTGTCAAGACAATGGCGGTTAACGTTACAACACTTGCAGATTTGGATGCTTTGATTGCCAAGGCAAAAGATTTTGTGACGCCAGATCTTGCGGTTGATGCGAAAGTGGTTGAAGTAAAGAGTGTATTAACGCTTGCCGACACGGTTGGTAAAACTGGCGATGACATTGCAAGTTTGACCACTGCCCTTACTGGAGTTGATGCGGCAGTAAAAACGGCCGTAACTACTACTTATACTGGCAAACCTTGTGCCGAAAGCGTGAGAAAGCCGTTGGCAACAAAGATGAGTGCGTTGCTGACAAAATATGGCTTTACCTTTACCATAGCCCAGTAAATTTAAGGAGTAATTGTATCAATTTTCTTTTAATTTGATACACGAAAAAAAAGAGTAAGACCCGGGATAACTGTTCCGGGTCTTACTCTTTTTGCCATATTTTATTAAGGCTTGGTTTTTTATCTTGGGTTTGATAACTTTTACCAAAGAGACGAATTTTCTCATAATTAAAGAGGCTAAAGGGAGTTTTTATGCAAGATATCTCAAAGTTTTTCGCAGCAGCTGTTTTTGTTTTTTTGGTCTTTAATAAGGCGGCAGGCCAGGATGCGGCTACTTTAAATTCTTTGAAAGCGTTGTGTGTATTGACTCAACCGTATTTAAAGGCAGATTTTACAGCGACAATTAAGGAAATTGATGCCCGTATTTTAGCCTTAGCAAATACATTAGGGACAACAGTAACCACGATAACGCCCGGGGCGGCGGGAACAATTGTGCCCGGTGGAACGCAACAGACAGCAACAGTTTCTCAGCCAACAACAAATGCTGGATCAGTTGGTACGCGCGCAAGCCAGCAAGCAACTACGAGTACATCAGGAACAACTGGAACGACAACAGCAGCCGGGACAACGGGAACAGTTGTGTCTGGCGGAACGCAACAGGCAACAACTGAGTCTCAGCTAACAACAACCACAGGATCAGTTGGTACGAGCGGAAGCCCGCAAACAACTACAAGTATATCTGGAACAACTGGAACGACAAAAACAGCTGGGACTACAGGAACGGCAGTGTCGAGTGGACAACAAACAGTGCCAGTAAGTGTGAACCCATTGGCGGCGGATGAGATGTTCTTGAATCTTCCTAGTGGTTTTATGCCAGAAATAGGAATGGCGGCGGCAATTACCATTGGAATTAAGTCAGAAAAACTCGAAGCCTGGTGTGTTGCTGGTGATGGTTCGTTGTGGCGTTATAACGATAATGAGAAAACAGCGCCGCTTGCATGGGTTAAGCAAAAAACAAGCCTTGCATTTAAGGCCATTTCAGCATCATCCGATGGTATTTTGGTTGCGGTTGGAAAAGATCGGTTAGTCTACAAATATGATTGGACCAAAAAGATTTGGGACATTATGCCTGTTAATGTGACAGCGCCAAAAATTGATAGCATTTCGGTTGGAAATAAAAATAATATTTGGGCGGTTAACGAAACCGAAAATATAGTGTATCAATATTCGTTGCAAGGTTGGGTTGCTTGTTCACAAAAGAATTCGGTTATAGCGGTTGCAGCTGGGGTTGATGGGACGGTCATCATTCTTAATCCTGCAGGAAATGTGTATAAATATGAAAATGGTAAGTGGACGGCCTTGCCTGGTGCGCAGCTGCAAACTATTGCCGTAGGGGATAAGGATAATATTTGGGGCATTGGCATTAATAATCAGTTATGGCAATACGTTAATGGTAAGTGGACTGAGATTAAAGGCGTCGATAATAAACCAACGTCAGGATTTGACGATGTAGCAATTAACGCTAAGGGCGTTGTTTATTGCCTTGATACGGCAGGCTTAATGTACCATAAAGGAGCTGCTGGTGCTGACAGACTTGAGGCGATTAAGAAGGGTATAATTAAATTGCCAGCTTTAAAAGATAGGGTAAAGAAAAAGACCGGACAACGACAATTCACCAAAGGGGCTGTTGGTACAATTCCGTTGGTTCCAATAAAAGCGAAGATGGTGGCAACAGTTGGCTCTGTGGTTGCCAAGCCGGTTAGTCAGTCAATATTGGCGCAAGCGTTAGATACAAAAGCTAAGGGAACGGCCGGTGCTTCGGATATTAAACCTACGGTAAAGGCTCCGGTTGTTGCGTCGAAACCAGTCGTATCTAAGCCAGCTGCGACTATCGCCACTGCAGTGCAAAAAGCGCCGGTGACTAAAGCGGCAACAGCTCCTAAGGTTGGTGATAGGGCCGCGTTGGCTCAGAAGCTTCTTCAATCACTTCAAGCGAAAAAAACAAAGAAATAAAAATATACTCACAGCATAATGGCCGGGAAAAAAGTCATTATGCTGTGAGACTATCTAATTTATACAAGGCTTGTTTTTGTTGTGGTTGGTTTGATAAGTTTTACAAAAGTAGCAAATATTTATATGCCAACAAAAAAAAGGAGATTTTTATGTACAAGGTTTCAAAAAAATTAGTGGCGGCGCTTATATTTATGGGGGCGCTGGGGAGTGTTGGGGTCAAAGCTGTAACCTCAACCAAAGAGGTAACTGCCGTTGCTAAATTGGGCAATGTGCCCTTTCCAAATAGTCAAAATCATTGGGTTGCCGGTGATTTGACGCCTTTAGCGGTTAAGATCGGGAATATTGTTATGTGGCTTGGGCAACTAAAGTCAAATAAGGCTGCTAGTGATTATGCTTATATTGCGCCAGGATTTAGCCCCGCAAGTTCAGCCAACTTTGGTATGGCATCCGCACCGATGGCTACTGCTAATACCACCTCACCTTTGTATGCTTGCCAAGCAGGTAACAAAATAGTAAAAGTTTTTAATGGAACGACCTCAGACGGTAAAACCATACGCATGGATTTATGGGGTACTGAGAACATGATTTATAGTATGATGTCAGGAAAAGATTTAGAGTTTTCAGGAGAATTTGGCGTTAATGCTCAGGTAGATTTATCATGTGTTATTTATAATTTACCACCGCCATCATTGTCCCTGAGGATTGGCAATTGGGTTGATTATGGGTCAACGGCAGATAACTCGTTTGGAGGGTCAAAAGTATATTACTCTGGCAATGTTTGTGTTTTGAGCGGTCTGACAAAGTTGAGTACGGGCAATGCTAGGGGGTCCCAGAAGATTGGACAATTGCCTTTAGCTGATTTGTATCCTAAATCAGAAATGACATTTAAGACAAACCGGGCGCGTAAGGTGGCGACTGTTAGAATAAAAATAAATGGTGAAGTTTGGTGGGATGGCGATGGTGGTTATGGTACCGATGCTGCTGTTGATTGGATATCTTTAAACGGTATTCATTATACAACCGACGGCACCGAAAGCCCTTTTGTCATTATTCGTGATGTTTATGCAAAAAAACTTGATGATGCAAGAATTGCTGCAACAAGTGATGATAATTTGGCCGTTGCGCTCGACTTTCTTAATAAAGCAGATGCTTATTTAACTAGCGATGCAAAGTTAAATAAGGCAAAAATTGAAGCCGAGCAAAATAAGCGAATGGTTGAGGCGATGAAAAATATCGCGATATCGGTCGAAAAAGTTAATCTTAATTCGCCAACGTGGTCGAGCGGTGAAATAACCCCGTTATCTTTCAAATTCGGTTCGATTGCCATGTTGCTTGGAAAGGTAACGACTTCCAAGGTGTTGACAGCTTTAACGGTGAGTGAGTCTACGATTGGCACCATACAAAAAAATAAACTTTCACCCGACGTATTTTTTGCTCTTTTTAATGGTGATAATGATGGCAAACGAGTACGAATCGATGTCTCGTCGACTGGTAATATTACGTACAGTGGTGGTGCGACCGGTGCAAGTAGTGGCATAGATTTATCGGGTATTATTTTTAGAACATCGGGGGCTTCGATTATCGCGAAACCTTTGACGTTGTCAAATTGTAGTCAATATGATGTGGCGTGGGGCGTGCCAACCGTTGTTAAGCAAGGCAATTTTTGTGGGTTATATGGTTTGGTGAGGCCTTCGCTTAATCTTACTAGTTATATATCATTAGGCATTTCGCAGCTACCTGTGGATTTTCGTCCAAAAAATAAATTGGTTTTTAATACTAATCGTTGGGCAAATAGTACAACTATTAACATAGCTACCGATGGTTCTGTTGTTTGGAGTAAAAGCAACGAAGCAAATCCTGATTGGATAAGTTTAAACGGCATTTCGTTTACAACTGATGAGACCGTAAGTCCATTTGATTTTGTTCGCGATATTTATACGAAAAAGATTGACGAATTAAGGAGCTCGTTGGTAGGGGCTAGCGATGTCAATTTAGCATTAGCTTTGAAATTTTTAGATGCGGCAATAGTGTTAGCTTTACCAGAAGCAGCAGTATTAAAGAATAAAAAGACCGCAATTGAGAGTGAGCTTTCTTTACGTTCTATGGCTGGTTTAAATGTTGCTGAAAAACAAGATATAGAGTTGGATTCGTTATTAAATGTTATTGCTCCAGGCGATACAAGGGATTTGGCAATAAAAAAACGTGGCGAAATCATTGCTGAACAAGCAGCGCGCAAAACATTTCGAAGTAATTTAGATGCAAAATTGTCCTCAAAAGTTGAAGAAAAACTCGATCAAGAATTAACCGATTTATTGACTTATTTAACCAATGAGGCAACAAAATTTTATTTATTAGCCGAAGAAAAAATTAAGATTGACGCTAAAAAAACAGAAATTACTAATCAGCAGGCCGTACGTGCAACATTTAGAAAAGATTTAGGTGAGTTGCCGGCCAAGGTTAAGCACGCGATAAGGCCGACGACCGATCAAGATTTCGCGGTGGCTTGGAAAATTTTAAATGATGCGAAATCTAAAATATATTTATCTGGTGATGAAAAAACGGCGGCAGATAAAAAAATACAAGAATTTACGACTGCTCGTATTGGGCTCATTCAAACGGGAATTGTTCCAAATATAAAAGCGGCTTCAAAGGATGAACTGAATAACGCATTAAAACTTTTAGGTGATGCTACGGCTAATAACACTTTTTTGACGGCCTCTGAGGCAGCAGCAGCTTCAAGCAAAACTGCGGAAATTAATAGCGAATTGCTAGCTCGGCAACAAGCGGCGGTGGTCGTTGTAGCAGCAAAAAAAAACGAGGAACCAAAGGCTCCTCAGGTCGTTGGTACTGTTGCAGCCACTGTTGTTACCCCAAGCGTTCCCGCGAAACCAACAGAGTCAATCAAGGCGATATTACCAACCATTCCTGTTGTTCAACAAAAAACCGTCGTTGTTCAACCAACAATTCCTGTTAATGTGCCATCTGATTTTATCCTTGAGGTTAGGCCAAAGACAGGCAAAGTTATAGCAATTGCCGTGGGTAGTAAAAATGATGGAAAGCTTGATGCTTGGTGCGTGACCGATGATGGATTTTTGTGGCATTCTAGCGGGATTGGCAAATCATGGAGCAAGCAAAACGCGTCACAGAAAATGAAATTTAAAGATGTTTCGGTATCTTCAGATGGGCGTGTAATTGTTTTGGGTAGGGATGGTTCTGCCTATGCGCTTGATAAATCAGGCTGGAAAAAACTTGGAATATTAGGTAAGAGTTTTACTTTTAAAAGCATTTCGGCAGGGAGTGCTAATAATATCTTGGGCGTTAATCCTAGCTCGAAGATAATTTATCAATTTACAAAGATAGATGCTGAACCACAATCTCAAAATTTATCAAATATAGGCATCGATGCCGTTTCGGTTGGTTTTGATGGTACGGTTTTTGGTATTAATGGTGCCGGAAATGCGATTAAATATGAAAATGGTGCATGGAAAGAAATGCCAGGTGTTAAGTTAGGCTGTATAGCCGTTTGGAACAAAGATAATATTTTTGGCATTAGTTCTAATGGTGAATTGTGGCAGTGTGTTAATGGTGTATGGGTTGTTATTAAAGGTGCCGATGGTAAACCATCGGAAGGTCTTTCTCGTGTAGCGGTTAATGCTGCCGGAACAGTATTTTGTGTTACGAGCGCTGGCGATGTTTATCGAAAAGGGACGCGT
>CAZLQB010000047.1:0-8339 GCA_964561585.1 uncultured Pseudomonadota bacterium | reverse complement strand
TCTCCTTTCTCCTTTTTCCGCCATGTAATTTCCTTACATGGCGGTTTTATTTTGTCCGAACATTATTAATTGAAATTTTATTTGAAAAAGAGTGGTTTTACGCGTCTTTCTTAAAAAGCCAGTTGCCTTTTCATGGAAAAGATATATTATGGTAATAGATTGTTGCATAGCTGCGGCAAAACACTATATAGTTATTAAAGATTTTAAAAAGCTTCATTACTACTCTCCTTTCTCCTTTTTCCGCCATGTAATTTCCTTACATGGCGGTTTTATTTTGTGGAAATTCTTTCTTTTGGGGTGAATTTCAGAGAATTTATCTTATAATTCATAATTCCTTATTCCTTAATTTTTGACGTTAATTGGTTTTATAGTGCTTGCGTGTGTACGAGAACGTACGACTGGTATAACGAGTAGGACTATTCGCAGGAGAAATAAGACATGGAAGAACTACAGGAGAATATAGGGAATTATTATACTTTTTGTTATCCATGTGTTTCGTAGATTAAAACTAACATATTTGGCCGGTTCCTTGGGTATTAGTTAACATAATAATGATTATCGGACGCGGACTTTACAGAGAAAAAGGTGCTACTTATTCCGAATACAAAGACTCGGCCGCCGAGTCTTTGTATTCGGTTAATTAGATCTCGGCGTCGCGTCCGCCTGGGCCTTTGCCTAATAGTAATTAAACTGCTATTCTTGTCGTAGAATGCATATGAAATTATAAAAACTATATTGAAAGGGACTTGTTATGAAGTCTATTGCTAAGTTTATTCCTTTATTGCTCGTTACGTCATTTACTTTAAACACAGTCGCGTTTGGCATGTCGTCCGATGGGTTTGTGCCGCTTAAAAAGCCGGCCGGACCTTGTGTTATTTGTCTTTCTTTGGAGACCGATACAAGTGATATTCAATTGACCAAAGAGGTTCCAGTCTGGACAACGGGGCGTTGTGGTCACAAGTGTCATACTCACTGCCTTTTACGACTTCAAGGTCTTAGATCTCGAAGCGAATCTCCCTTGTCTGGATGCCCTTGTTGTGGTGACGTTGCCGCCATGGAAGATGTCTTCTGTAATTTCTATCGACTAACGCCATCCCCTATTGCCGTCTCCGATGGGCTTACTGATCTTGTTTTAGCTACAAAAAGCAATAGCCCCGGAGTGGTTGCTGATTTAATTAGCGCAGCAAAAAGACGCTTAAGCCATAAATTATTCACTCGCTTTATTAATGCGAAAACAATTAAAGGTCAAACAGCTCTTCATTATGCGGTAATGAATAATAACTTTGAAATTGCGAAACTGCTCGTTGGAGCAGGCGCGAACGTTACCATCAAAAATAATCATGGTTGGAATGCTTGTGATATTGCTAAAAAAAATAGCAATATTGCGATGATTGAATTGTTTTTTCCCCGCCCAGGCCGTACACTTTTATATTCGCCAATTACCCCTGCTAAATAGAAGGTTGAAATTATGAATTCTTTTATTATTAAACTCATGTCACCCCTTCTTTTCGCTCTTTTTGCGTTAAATTCGATCGCCTTTGGCATGGAAGCTGCGCCTGAGCCTACAACCCAATGTCCAATTTGCCTGTATAACCAAACCTCAGAAGGCTTATTCGAAACTATTCTTGACGACTATAAGGCGCTCATAGCTGGTGGCAAAGCACAGCTTGCCTTGCCTGGTGAGTTCAGGCTAGGGCGAGGCGCTCCTGAAGTTGTAATAACGCCCTGCTGTAAACAAAGCATTCATACACATTGCATCCTAAAATGGATGCTTGATGTGCATGGTAAATTTAAAAAGGATAGCGCATGTCCATTGTGTAGAAGCGATAAAAGCATGTCTGAAGTTTTTACCAGTCTTAAGCCTTTTCTAGAGCCAACGGTTTTTTCTTTAGCAAGAAGCTTTGTTCGCGATTATAGCCATGACGATATTATGTCCTGCACTGAACACGGACACACTACCTTAATACTCGCCACACAATTTAATAAGTCAGAGAATGTTCTGGCCATTATCAAAAAAGCACGAAGTGCTCTTTCTCCTGGCGATTTTAATGATTTTATTAATACAGGAAACCGTTCCGGCGAAACCGCACTACATATTGCAGTCGCTAATGGCAGCATTGAAACAGTAAGGATATTGTTGTCGGCTGGTGCCAAAACAGACCTCATAGCACATGGCTATCTTACAGTGTATGACCTAGCTAAATTTCGCGCCGAAGTTGATCCATCCCATGAACGAGATGAAATTCTCGATTTGCTTCCTCGCCAAAAATCATGTGTCATTCAATAATTAAATTCGAAGATTATTTCGCCAAAAACCGCATAAACAAACGGCCATAGCATCTGTCACATCCTGACGTGCTATGGCCCCGAGCTCATTTAGCTTTGGAAATAACCGCATAATCATTGCCGCCACTTGGTCTTTGCTCGCCGCCCCGTAACCGGTCACCGAACTTTTGACCTCGCGCGGTGCAAATTCATTAACCGGAAGACTGTGTTGCGCTGCCAATAAATACAAAATTCCACGTAAATATCCCAATTTCAAAAAAGTTTGGGCGTTTTTGCCCAAAAACGATGTTTCAAGCGCTATTTCGGTCACCGTGTGTTGTGCTATTTTAGCCTGGAAACAATTATAGAATATCCCTACCCGCTCAACTAATGATTTTTGGGAACTCATTTTGATATAACCATAATCAAGCAACAAGGCCTTTGGCCCATCTTTTTTTAGAATGGCATAACCGGTCACCGAAAAGCCCGGGTCGACGCCTAAAATTACTGAATTCATTATTACTCCTCAAGGCATGCTTATTAATGCCGGCCGTTCCCTCCGGTACCTCCCTGCCTACTCCCCAAGATCATAAAACCGTGTAATCTCACCCTTAAATCTGACCTGAAAAGATCCAACCGGGCCGTTACGCTGTTTGCCGATAATCACTTCGGCATTATCGGGATATTCGGTCTCTGGATTATAAACAACGTCACGATAGATAAAGAAAATAACGTCGCCATCCTGCTCAATGGCTCCAGATTCACGAAGATCAGAGAGCAATGGTCGCTTATCCATGCGGTTTTCCAACGAACGAGAAAGCTGTGATAACGCAAGAACCGGAATATCAAGTTCTTTTGCGAGCGACTTTAATCCTCGCGAAATTGCCGATATTTCCTGTGTACGGTTTTCGTGAAATTTTGGCGAACTAATAAGCTGCAAGTAATCGATGACCAATAGCTGCACATTGTATTGAGCCTTAAGCTTTCTCGCTTTTGCTCGTAACTCAAGAATGGTAAGCGACGGAGAGTCGTCGATAAAAATTTTTGCTTCGGCCAATCGCGCGGCCGTATTAGTTAATTCCATCCACTCTTCGGACGAAACCATGGCATTACGAATTTTTTGATGCGAAATTTGTGATTCGGCAGAAAGCATACGAAGCACTAATTGCTCCGATGACATTTCGAGTGAAAACAAACCAACGGTTGCCCCAGAATGCCAGGCATTAAGCGCGATATTAAGTGCTAATGCGGTTTTACCCATCGAGGGACGGGCAGCCAAAATAAGCAAGTCGCCGCGCTGCATGCCAGAGGTCATCTTATCAAAATGGTAAAAACCCGAAGGAACACCGGTCACACCCTCTTGGTTGGTTTTTATCTTGGCCAAGTGCTGAAAAGTCTTTTTGAGCAAAATATCCAGCTGAACAAATGTCGGCGGCGTCATTTTGCTGGAAATCTGAAAAATCTTTTTTTCGGCCGCATCCAATACGCCGTCAATCTCGTCAGAATTTTGGTCGTAACATGTCGTAATAATATCAGACGCCGATTGAATAAGGTCTCGCAAAACGGCCTTATCCTTAACAATGCGCGCATGCTGCAAAATAAGACCCAGCGATGGTATATCTTCCTGCAACTCCATCAAAAACATCAACCCACCAACTTCTTCAAGTACCTTGGCCTTAGAAAGCGCGTCCTGCAAAACAACCAAATCTATCTTTTGGTTTGCCTGCGCAAGGTCGGTAATAACCTGATATATAAGCTGGTGCTGCCGAATAAAAAAATCGGATGGTTTAAGTACATCAGAAACAAGTGTTAAGTTCTCGTCATTCAAAAGAATAGCAGCCAACACCGCGCGCTCGGCATCAGTATTGGCTGGAAGATTTCTACTTAACGATTTATCTGGCGACGACGCAAAATCCCTTCTGCGAGGCCTTGTACCTGAAGTCTCTTCAAACATGCGTTCTCAGTTGTTGTATGGAATGTGTTATTGTGGGAGAACTTTAATGGTCAATTGAGGCTTAAGCTTTGACGACAATCGAATGGTTACTTTGTGTTCGCCAACAGCCTTAATTGTTTTATCAAATTCGATTTGCTTGCGATTAACAACGATATCTTTTGCGCGCAACAACTCAACAACTTCATCAGCGCCAACGGCTCCATAAAGTTTTCCATCGTCGTGCACTCGTTCTTTGATAGTCAGTACCATTGTCTTAACACGTTCAGCCAACATTGCCGCTTTACTATTGAGCACTTGCGCAACAACGACTTCTTTTTGGGCCTTTTGTTGAAGAAGTACCATATTGCCCGATGTTACCGGTGTTGCTAGTTTGCGAGGAAAAAGAAAATTTGAAGCAAAACCATCTGCAACTTCAACAACTCTTCCTGCCATTCCTACTTTTTCTACATCCTTAAGCATAAATACACGCATTGGAGCTCCTTTCAATAAAGTTTTACTTTTTATATTTTCACTAAATTATGGGGTTTAGTATATCAGGTTGCCCAGCTCTTGCCTACGCAAAAATTTAAGGAGCTTTGTTACATGCCACCAAGCAAGGCGTTTGCATTAATCTCTCCATCGTGCTAATATATAAATAGAAAATAAATCATCGTTTTCGCTATGTTTAAAGTACATTCTATATTCTGGAGACTTCATGAAAATACCATTGCGCTTATTACTCAAACTTTCGCTTTCAATCGGATTCGTTATCTGCAGCGTGCAGCCTTTGATTTCTATGGAAGAAATGATCTTTGCCGAGATCCTAGACGAGGACCCATCAATTGGGGCTGCAAGCCAAACCCCCAACGAAATTCTTTTAGCCGCCACATCGGTAGGCTGCGACGGTGATATTGACCTTGCCCTAAAGTTAGGCGCCAATATTAATTGCAGGGGTTTGCTTAGAATCACACCGCTTATGCATGCAATATCGGTCGGAAGCAACGAAACGATTAAGCGCCTTCTCACCGCCGGAGCTGATCCTTTTTTGCAAGATTCCTTTGGTAGCACAGCACTACATTTTGCCGCAAAATATGGGCGAACCCAGTGCGTAACTTTCCTGTTAAAACAAGCTCAGAACAGATCTAAAGACCTTATAAAGATTCGCAATGCTAATGGCCAAAATGCAATGGATGTTGGAATAGAGTCCAAATTTTTCGATACCACAAAAGAGATGTTTAGATACGCTGGCCTTACCGATACTTTCACCGCGAAGCAAACGATTAAGGCCCTTGAATCACGCCTATTTCTAGCGGCCGCAACTGGAGACATTGCTGGCATTCAGACTGCTTTAGATGATCGCATCCGCATTGATAGTAGAAACGATACAGGCGGCACAGCGCTTCATTTTGCAGCTGCAAACGGGCATGCCGCTGTCGCCAAATTCTTGATTGCATACCCATGCCAAAGCTTAAAACACAGCGTTAAAATTAATGGGCTAGACCAAACGGGTGCCGCACCTATGCACCTTGCCGCACAACATGGACATTATGACACCGTCATTGCCTTACTAGAGGCTAATGCCGTTGTAAATATCTACACAGACGAACATGAAACACCCCTTCATCTTGCCGCCGCCAACGGCAACACAGACATAGTTAAGTTATTGCTTTCGGTTGAAAATAATATTAACGCAAAAACAAAATCGGGAAACACAGCGTTGCACCTTGCTGCTGCCGCCGGCAAAATAGAAACCACATTGGCTCTCCTTGCCGCTGGCGCCAATTATACAATTGAAAACAATGAGAAAATGACACCCGCGGCACTTGCCTGGTCAAGCCAACACCGCGCCATAGCACAAATCATTACAACTCACGCAACAAAATTACAATATTGTGCGTACGCTTACGATCGTCCTTCTTATGATCCTAGAATAAGTCCAATTCAATACAAATAATTCAAATCACACTAATTGCTTGTAAGAGAGGCTGGAACTTGGTTCCAGCCTCTCTTCGTTTTATATGAATACTTGATTCGATCTCTCGCAAGTGGTTATAATTAAAATATGCCAAAGTTGTTATCACATATACCATTTCTCTTGGGGGACTTAGGAAATGACGAAACCAGTGTTACTTCTTTTTACACTTTCATTTTGCGCTCAAATAAACGCTTATCCAGAAACGCACACACCAGACAGGCTCCTTTTAGATGCAACCAGCGATGGTAATATCAACGCACTCGAAAAGGCACTTGAGCGTGGCGCCGATATTAACGCAAAAGATTTTATTGGCCAAACAGCCCTCCACATTGCAGTCAGAGAAGAATTTAATTCCTACAAAAAAAACCACCCAGAATACATAACCAAGCATGACAATTATCTACACGTTATGAGCATTCTTCTCAAGAAACCAAAACTCAAAATTAATATTACCGACAATTTCGGGCGCACCTCGTTACACTGGGCCGCGTATTGTAATAATGTCGACGCCGTCACACAGCTTGTAAAAAACCCTAAAATTCGACTCAACATTAAAGACGTTGCTGGCGATACGCCCCTCCACCTGGCTGCGTCACTAAATCATGTAGATTGCATCAGGGAATTATCGATAGGCGGGGCTGATAAAAAAATAAAAAATAAAAACGGCAAAACGCCAACCGATCTTTTGGCTTACAATCAATTGAAAAATTTCATTATAAAAAATGATGATCAACGATCAAGCAGCAGCTTTAGCGAGCGCTTCATAAAACGGTTATCATCCTGGCTGAGAAAAAGTGCACAAGTCGAACCGGAATAGATTTATTGAACTTAATCAAATCTAAGTAATAACATAAAACGTCATTTTACCTATAAATAACCCCATTTTTCGCATAAAAACACACAAGCCCTACCCTTTTGACTTATTCTGGCAATCATTTACAATTATAAATAATAATAAACCACAAGTTATCCTGAGGTTATCATGAAAAAGTTATGGCATGTATTATTTACCACTCTCCTTGTCCTTGGTTTAGCCAAAAAGCTTACTGCGATGCCTGGCGATGATAACGGCGAAAGCCGGAAACGCAAGGCCGAACAACCGCTTGATGGCGAAGGCGCGGCAAAAAAAACTCGTATAACAATTCAGCGAGCCATTAGAATCGCACATCGGGCAGTTCGCAATAGATGTATTGTTTGCACTAGCCGCATTTCCCCCGACGAAGTCGCGACTCAACTTTTGTGTACCCATAACCCAACTCACCACAAAGATTGCTTGGCCACATGGTTAGCACTACACCCAACCTGTCCCTCTTGCCGTTGCCCATCTAAACAAAAACTTTTTGATGCCGCAAGAAAAGGTGATATCGAAAAAATAAATGAAATTAGATCTCTTGGCATTAACGTCTTTGAAGTAAAAGATCTCTTAGGCGCAACCATTTTGCACACAGCAATAATCCATAAACAAAACAAATTAATCGACTTCTTACTAAATAGGCTTGATAATACAGCCCGCCTCAAATTCATGGACGCCAAAAATAATGCCGGTGAAACCGCGCTTCATGCCGCCGCACATTCTAGCAACATCCCAGCAGCAATAACATTGCTTAATAATTTTGCAAATTACGCCATCACAAACAATCACGAAGAAACGGCTTTAGAAATAGCAAAAAATAAAGGTGATATAGTTATGGCAACTATAATAGAAAATCATAAAGAAAAAAGACGCATGCTTATCGGTATCATAATAGGACTTGGCGTCTGGGCCGCTTCAACTGCAATCCCAACGCTATTAAATTTTTTATAAGTTCAATTTCGTTGAAATCGTCACAACGTTGCTTAACGCTGGCGCCAATAGCGCGGCAAGAGATCATAATGATCACACACCCGCTTGGCTTGTAAGACAAAATAACCATCCAGAAATGGCAACCATGCTTGAACGCCATGCCGAATTCGCTCAAATTTCACCGAGAGCTCCTGGAAGCTAAAAACCACCTTGAAATTTAAGCTCATTATTCACTCCTGATATGAATCTTTTAGCTTAGGCCCCATACCATTGCAACTGCGTGTGCCCAACATAAATTACCGGAATCCCAAGGTATGCCGCCTTGAGTTTTGTATATTCCCTCATGGTTCGCCGAAAATACGCGGAAAACCAGCTATCATTTA